>JAFDHG010000002.1 GCA_019308925.1 Deltaproteobacteria bacterium | reverse complement strand
AAAAACCCTAAAATCCGCGATTTCGTAGCCCTAAATAGCTTGTAAGTATTTGATTTTACAGCGGGTACAAATGACCAAAATGCCATATTCGGACTTTTTCGACAGTCTCAACGCAACTGGCCACAACCTCAGCTAATAAGACCGTAAAACGAATAAAAGGCACCTCACAACAACAGATGGACATTGCCCACATTGACATTCATTAGGCCCTCTTCTTGGGCCGCCTCCAGGCACTCCATGGCGTGCTCCCTTGAGGTGTGGGGAAGGTCCCGCATCCGGAAGTCGGGGTGAAAGGCCAATAAGGTGTAAGGGATCGCAGGGTCGAGGGAGGCGATAAAGCGGGCCAGCCCTCTTACTTCGTAGACGTCGACATAGCCGGATACCAGGAGGGTGCTGGCGATAAGGAAGGGGGGCTCTCTTCTCTCTTTATGAAACTCCACGAGGCGGCGAAAGTTCTCTAAGGTCGGGCGATTGCTCACCCCGCAGAGGGCCAGGTTCACCGCCTCGCTCCATGCCTTCAGGTCCACCTTGATGCAACCCCCGCTGGCCAAAGATACCCTGGCCATCTGGATTAACAGAGAGGAGGATACCCCCCCATTGGTCTCCCAGCATATCCGCAGCACCCTTTCCTTATTCTCTTCCAGGGCCATGCGGGAGGTCCGCAAGGCATGGATCACTTGGGGGGTGGGGTCCCCTCCAAAGAAGCAGATACAACTGGTCTTTTTATCGACGGCCCGGGCCAGGTCTTCCACGCCAGAGGGGACGGCCTGTTCCAGATCCCTCCTGTAGGTCCAGTTCTGGCAGAAGAGGCAGTCGAAATTGCAGGCCCCGTAGAATACCGCCAAATTCTTATATCCGTATTCCGGTCCAGGGGCATAAGAAAAATGGGGGTACCCTGCGCTGCTGCAACCAGGGCAGACCCATGCCGCACAACAATTGGTGGGGAGTCCGTCGTAATACCAATGGACTATCCCCTTTAAACGGCTGGAGGTGATGGGGACAAGCCTCCCCTCCAGATTCTGGTATAGTCCACAATAACCCTTTTCCCCGGGGGGTATGCAGCACTCATGGGCACAGATCCGGCAGGAGCGTCCTTCAGAGGATCGAGGCGGCTCCGTAGGCAGGTGGTCTTTTAATCGGTTGCGGATGTGGATCTCTCTGATATCCTGCTCAAGCTCGGCAAAATGGGACCTGATGCAATCAACGCAGTACCCGATGGTTTGAGAGATCAGGTGGGAATCCTTCTGGCAGAGGTGACATATCATCTACGAACCCCTTCTCCCATTTTTAAACAATTTTAGCATAAAATTTTTATATTTTCCTATCTTTAACAATGTATTTGTTACAGATGGGGTAGTTTGACAGATCTCGGGAAAAGAATTATTGTATTTAAAAGGTTAACTTCCAGTTGTTGCTTGCCCTTAGTATTTGGGAATGTTTGAAGATGCCTCCAAAGCGATAATTCTCAACAATAAGGGGCTTATCCTGAGGGATATCAGTGAATTGCTGCTAGAAGTTCTTTAACTGTGACGTTTGATGAACTAAGTGAAATTTCTTAAGGAGCTGCGCGATGAGGTATAGGGTTGTACAGAGTATTTTTCCTCCTGGCAATTACTATTTTTCTGGGAATGAGGCGGTAGCAGAAGGGGCGATTGCTGCAGGTTGCAGGTACTATGCGGGGTATCCGATAACACCTTCTAGTGAGATTATGGAGCGGATTTCGGTGCGGTTTCAGAAGGGTGGTGGGGTGTTCATACAGATGGAGGATGAGATAGGGTCTATTTGTTCTGTGATCGGGGCCTCTTGGGCAGGGGCGAAGGCCATGACTGCTACCTCAGGTCCTGGATTTAGCCTCATGATGGAAGCCATTGGATATGCGGCCTTTACGGAGACTCCAATCGTTGTGGTAGATATCCAGAGGGCAGGGCCGGGGACAGGTCAGGCCACTCGGGTGGGAAGTGGAGACGTCATGCAGACCAAGTGGGGTTCTCATGGGGATTATCAGGTTATTGCTCACTCACCATGGTCAGTGCAGGAGATGTACGATTTCATAATCAAGGCGTTTAACATGGCAGAGCAATATCGGGTCCCCAGTTTTGTGCTTGCTGATGAGGCTGTGGGACACTTGAGGGAGAAGATTGTTATTAAGGAGACAGTTGAGGTATGTGATCGTGTGAAGCGGCCCGGAGCTGCTCCTTTTGATACGGAGGAAGAGGGTGGGATTCCACCCATGCCGTCGTTTGGTGAGGGGGAGAGGCTTTTGGTGACAGGTTCCACGCATGATGCATATGGTTTCCGAAAGACAGATGATCCTAATGTGCATGCGCGGCTGGTGAGCAGACTTCACAAAAAGGTTATGGACCACCGGGATGAGATTGTGGATGTAGAGGGGTACTATCTTGATGATGATCTTGAGGGATTGGTTGTCAGTTACGGGTTTACTGCGCGCAGTGCCCTTTTTGCAGTGCAGCGGTTGCGGTCGGATGGTGTGCGGGTTGGGATGATGCGGCTTAAGACCCTGTGGCCTTTTGCTGACAGGGTGGTAGCGGAGGTGAGTAAGCGGACAAAAAAGATCTTTGTTCCCGAGATGAACATGGGGCAGGTAGCTGGTGAGGTGATGAAATATGCCTGCTGTGAGGTGATCACCTACAATCAGACCAATGGAGAGGTCATCCACCCCCATACCATCCTAGAGGAGATGAGGAGGATTCTCTGATGGCGAGAGATCTTGAGGAGTACCTGCGTCCTGAGGTGCAGACAACCCCTTTCTGTCCCGGCTGCGGTCATGGAATCCTTATGGGGTTACTCTTGAGGGCTGTGGATGAGCTGGCTTTGGATATGGATAGAGTGCTTTTTGTTTCGGGTATTGGTTGCGCTGCCTGGATACCCAGCCCTCATTTCAATGCCGATACCCTCCATACGCTTCACGGCAGGGCCATACCCTTTGCTACTGGTGCAAAGCTCTTTAACCCTGAGTTGACCACCATCGTGGTCAGTGGTGATGGGGATTTGACCTCCATTGGGGGCAACCATCTCATCCATGCCGCACGTCGGAATATAGATCTAACTGTGATCTGTGCCAACAATATGATCTACGGCATGACCGGTGGCCAGGTAGCCTCCACCTCCCCCTTGGGCGCTTTAACCTCCACGACCATGGAGGGCAATATATATCGTCCCTTTGATCTCTGTAAGCTGGTGAAGGCAGCTGGGGCGGCCTATGTGGCCAGGTTTTCCGTAACTCAGCCCCTTTCTGTAATTTCCGCTATCAAAAAGGGCATCAACACTGAGGGGTTTTCCTTCATAGAGGTCTTATCACCCTGCCCGATCCAGTTCGGCAGGAGAAACCGTTTGGATACTCCGGCAGCGATTGTGGAGAGGTTGCACGAGCAGTGCATCAGTTTGGAGGAGGCCGGTGTACTCAGTCCGGAAGAGTTGGAAGATCGGATTATAACAGGGGAGTTCGTCCATGGTGGAGCTTAAGCAGGTGCGTTTGTGTGGGTTTGGGGGCCAGGGGATCATCTTGGCCGGAGTAATTTTGGGCTATGCCGCTATCAGTGACGGCAAGTGGGTTGCAGGGTCGAGCTCCTATGGAGCTCAGGCCAGAGGGGGATATGCCCGGTCTGATGTGGTTATATCAGAGGAGCCAATTGTGTTTCCCCATGTCATAGAGGCCGATATCCTGATTGCCATGGCTCAGACAGCCTATGAGAGATATATAGAGGATTCGACTACAGATGCGGTGGTCCTCTTTGACGAAGGGATGGTTTCACCCCGAACATTGGACGGTGTGAAGCAGGTAGGGATTTCTGCGACCTCCTGTGCTATTGAGGAACTGGATCAGAAACAGGTAGCCAACATAGTAATATTGGGTGCTGCGGTAGCAATAACTGGTGTGGTTAGCAAGGAGGCCTTGGTTTCGGCCATCAAAGAGAATGTGGATGAGAGATTTCGCGATCTAAACCTCAAAACTGTTGAGGCGGGTTTCGCTTTAGGGGGGGAGCGATGGCGGTTGTTGGAAGGACGCACAGGCCAGTCGTAGACAGACAGCGGTGTCAGCGGTGCAGTGTGTGTGAGAGGGCATGTCCTGCTGAGTTTTTGCCTGATCTCAGGACCGATGAGGATACCATACGGGGTTATGTCTACACGAATACTGATTTAGTGAGCAGGGAGGTCCTTCCTCCATGTGTTGGTGCATGTCCTATTGGTCAGCAGGTGCGAGATTATGTACAGTTGCTCGAGGCAGGGAAGGTGAAGGAGGCCCTGTTAGTGATACGTCAGGACAACCCGCTTCCGGCAGTTTGTGGTTATGTGTGTCATCACCCCTGTGAGCAGGCCTGTATTGGTGGCAGTTGGGACGATCCGGTATCTATAAGGGAATTAAAGCGGTATGCGGTGCATTATGAGATGGATCATCGTGACGAGATTTTGGAGATGCTTAACGAGCGCAAGCAACCTGCTCGGGGGAAGAAGGTGGTTGTTGTGGGGGCTGGTCCTGCGGGGCTTGCGTGTGGGTTTGAGCTAGTTATGCATGGGTATATAGTAACTATTATGGACGACCTTGAGCAACCTGGGGGCATGTTGAGAGTGGGTATTCCGCCTTTTCGTCTACCGAGGGATGTAATCGATCACGACGTTGGTGTTATAAGATCGCTAGGGGTTCAATTTATCAACTCGGTTCGTATTGGCAAGGGTATACCCTTAGAGACCTTGAAGAGTGAAGGTGCAGATGCTGTAATATTGGCCGTGGGAGCTCACAAAGCGGTCACACTCGGCATACATGGGGAAGGGGGTGAGGGGTATGTGGACTGGCTGAGTTTTTTGCAAAGGACAAACACGGGGCAAAACGTTGAACTACGGGGTAAAACCCTAGTGATTGGAGGAGGAAACGTAGCAATCGATGTGGCTCGCTCTGCATTGAGGGTCGGTGCAAAAGTGGTGGAGGTGCTATCTCTGGAAAAAGAAGAAGAGATGCCGGCTGATCCCCTGGAGGTAAAAAAAGCGAAGAGGGAAGGGATTAAAATCAGGTTTCAGTTGGTCCCGATTGCTGTGTTAAAGACAAACGGAAGAGTAAAAGGGCTTAGATGTGTCCCTGCTCACTTGGGGTGGGATGAGTTAGGGAGAAGGACGCCAATGCTTGTGGAAGGAGAGCCTTTTGAGGTAGAAGGTGATTTTATCATTTCTGCCATAGGACAGCGTTCGGAACTTTCATTTCTGAATGCAAAAAGCGTATCAGAGAGGGGGACAATTGCTCTTGGCAAAGATGGGCAGGTAAAAGGATATGAGGGGGTTTTTGCTGCAGGAGATGCGGTGAGCGGTCCCTCTACAGTGGTTGAGGCCATGGCATCTGGAAAAATTGTGGCACAGCAGGTAATGAGCTATCTTGAGGGGGGTGCGTAGCAGAGATGTTGAATCTAAACTGTGTGAGAGAGACGGAACCTAGGGGAACGCGGGATGAGGAGATCAGGATTGATTTTGAACGTCATGATCCCTTGCTGACGCCCGAGGAGGCTAAATACGAAGCGTCCCGCTGTTTGGGGAATGTAAGCTGTGAGGCATGTGATGTGTGCAGGCTGCTGTGCCCGGATCTGGCGATTACCCGTGATAAAGTAACAGGGGAGATTATTATTGACCTGGACTACTGCAAAGGGTGTGGTATATGTGCTGCTGTGTGTCCAAAAGGTGCAATCACAATGGTTTTGGAAGAAGGCACCTGATATATATAATGAAAGGGGGTGATACCCATGAGATACTATCATAAATAGAACTTTGGGGGAAAGTTCAATTAGTCCAACGATGTCACTATCAAATTTATGAGGAGGGACAAAATGAAAAGCAATAAAATTCTGCTCACCGCTTTACTAATTGTCTTTGCCATAACAGTGCTTTTTACCTTTCCATGCCTGGCCGAACCTGCAAAGTTTCCCAAAAAACCCATCACTATAATAGTTCCTTATTCGGCTGGAGGGGGGACAGACCTTCAGGCCAGAGCTATTGCCTCTGTGGCCGATCAGTATTTCAGTCAGCCAGTTGTCGTCGTTACCAAATCGGGTGGCGGAGGGGCAGTAGGAACGGCTTATGTAGCCCAGTCGAAACCTGATGGGTATACCCTTCTGTACGCCGTTCCTGCGGTTACGGTTATTAAGCCCTATATGGTAAAGACTCCCTACAAGTTCGAAGACCTTGAACCTTTGATCAGGGTAAGTGATTCCCCGAGGATCCTTGTTGAAGGCTCCCAGCAGCCTTGGAAGAGCCTGGATGAACTCCTTGATTACGCTAAGAAGAACCCTGGTGCCATCAAGTACGGAAGTGCAGGTCCTGGAACGAGCACCCATATCGCTATGGAGGGTTTCGCCTATGCATCTGGTGTAAAGTTGACTCACGTTCCTTTTAAAGGTTGCGCCAAGGCAACAGCCGCTGTTCTCGGCGGTCACGTGGCCTTGTTCGGGGCCATCCCCTCAGAATGTTATCAATACATAAAACCAGGAAAGATGAGGCCTCTAGCAGTATTTGCAAAGAAAAGGCTCCCTGAACTACCTGATGTGCCCACGTTAATCGAGAAGGGCATCAATTTCTCTGATAGTTCTACTCGTGCGTTCTTTGTCCCAAAGGGAACTCCTCCGGAGATAAAGGCGATCCTTCATGACGGTTTTAAGAAGGCTATGGGAGACAAATCCTTTATAGCTCTGTTCAAGAAACTTGGAGAGCCGATTTCGTATATGAGTGGCGAGGATTTTCGGAAAATTATGGAAGAACAAAAGGTCTTCTATGGGGAAGTCTTGGAGAAAGTAGGGTTGAGAAAAAAGTAAGTAATTGTTCGGGGAGGAGGATTCCTCCTCCCCGATTTCGTGTTTTGCATTAACAGCATCGTGAAGTGTTAGGAAAATAATGAGGACACGGTTCACCTATGATCAACTGATTGGTGTTATTTTATTCGTCTTCAGTCTTGCCCTGTATTTTATAATCATTCCCTATGAGGTGGAACAGATCAGTGAACGTACCAGTACTGGCCTGAATCCGGCCTTTATGCCCGAGCTTACTGCCTTTGTTCTAGCATTTCTCAGTTTGCTCCTCATCGTGAAGAAAAGAGAGGCATTACAGGAGCGAGTGAGGCTTTTTCCACTTCGTGTTATTATCACCATATTGTTGTTTATCGCCTATATGGTTCTCACTCCGTTGATAGGATATCTACCTGCAACATTCCTAATTTTGCCAATATACCTGTTGTCTTTTGGCATGAGAAGGTGGAAGACCGTTGTCGTGTTGTCAATCATTTTCCCTTTTATTCTGTATTTGTTTTTTGCGAAGGTCATGCTTGTCATGTTACCCAGAGGGGTCCTCTTTAACTAAATTTTAGTAAAAAGAGGTAAGGGATGTTGGAGCAATTCCTCATAGGGTTACAACTGATGCTCACATGGCAGAATGTAATGTTTGCCCTGTTAGGGGTGGCTGTGGGTATTGTTATAGGCTCCATACCAGGTCTTACCGTCACGATGGCGACAGCCCTCATGGTACCCTTAACCTTTAAAATGGATCCAATCCCCGCCATCGCTATGCTTTTGGGGGTTTATAAGGGAGGGATGTTTGGTGGATCAGTCTCGGCCATACTGATAAACACTCCGGGAACTCCAGCCGCCTCGGCCACAGTTCTTGATGGTTTTCCCATGTCTCAGAAGGGCCAGGCCCTCAAGGCCTTGAAAATGGCCTTGTACTCCTCGGTAATGGCGGACACCTCCAGTGATATTGTTCTTATCCTTGTAGCTCCTCCCTTAGCCATGCTCGCATTGAAATTCGGCCCCCCTGAGATCTTCTCCTTAGTCTTATTTTCTCTCACCATCATCGCTGCTGTTTCGGGCAAATCTCTACTCAAGGGGTTTGTTGCTGCTACACTGGGGATACTTTTCGCCACTGTTGGTATGGACCCAGTAGCTGGCACTTCGCGGTTCAGTTTTGGTTACATAGAAATCCTGAAGGGGATTGGTCTAATACCCATGTTGATAGGGCTTTTCGCCATCTCTGAGATACTCGTGAGGGTAGAGATCAAAGTAAAAGACAAGCTCCAGCAGATGGCACTCAAATACTCAGATCGCCCAGAGGACAACAAGATATCCTGGTCAGAAATGCGTGGGTGCTTACACACTATATTTCGTGGAACAGCATTAGGTACTTTTATTGGTGCCATACCAGGGCTTGGGTCCACCATAACCGCCTTTTTGAACTATGGAATGGCCCAGAGGGGATCAAAACATCCCGAAAGATTTGGTGAGGGAGAACTAGAAGGAGTTGCAGCCGCTGAGTCGGGAAATAGTGCCGTTTGCGGTGCCACCCTCATTCCCCTTCTTAGCTTGGGCATACCGGGAGACATAGTAACAGCGGTCCTTTTGGGTGCCTTTATGATCCAAGGTATAGCGCCTGGCCCCATGCTGTTTCAAGAACACGGGAATATCATATATGCCCTTTTCATTGGATTGATGGTGTGTAATCTGGGCAACCTGGTCATCGGCAGCCTTTCAATAAGGGCAGCCAGAAACATCTTCAAAGTCCCTGAGGCCATTATCTACCCTATTATCCTTCTGCTGTGCTTTGTCGGAACGTATGCCGTCGATAACAGCCTTTTCGACGTGCAAGCTATGTTCTTTTTCGGAATCCTGGGCTATGTGATGAGGAAATTCGACTACCCTCTAGCCCCTCTACTTATTGCCTTTGTACTGGGGCCTATGCTGGAAAACGCGCTGCGACAGGCACTGATTATGTCTGATGGAAATGTGAGCATTTTTTTGACCCACCCTATTTCACTTGGGTTTTTGATCGTTACGGTCATAACCATTATATTTATAGTGCCCAAAGTTCTTAAAAGACCGCCCAAGGGTATATAAATATGCTGCGATCCCGCATAGAATACACCGCAGGTTATGTCCTTTTACTATAGAATTTTCATTGAGGATCTTTTATGTTGTCAGAGGGGGTTATTAGGGAGATAGAAAAGGTGATCGGTTCAGAAGGTGTCATGTGGGCCGAGGAGGACAGGGTCTGTTACTCCTATGATGCCAAGACTACTGGCCCCCTGCCCGATCTGGCGGTCTTTCCCCGCACCCCCGAGCAGGTCTCCCGGATCATGGTCCTGGCCAATGAGCACGGCTTCCCGGTGATTCCCAGGGGGGCGGGTTCTGGGATGACTGGGGGGGCCACTCCGGTGGCAGGGGGTGTGGTGGTAGTTATGACCAAGTTTGATAAGATCCTGGAGGTTGACCTGGATGAGTTGATCGCTGTGGTGGAACCCGGAGTGATCAACTACGATCTTCAACAGGAGGTGGAGGGTCTTGGCCTCTTTTTCCCTCCTGATCCAGCCAGTTATAAGTACTCTACCATAGGAGGGAATGTGGCTGAGTGTGCTGGTGGACCTCGGGCCGTGAAATATGGGGTGATGAAGGACTATGTCCTGGGTCTGGAGGTGGTACTGCCCACAGGAGAGATCATCGAAACAGGTACCCGGACCATGAAGGGGGTGGTGGGTTATGACTTGACCAAGCTCTTTGTGGGCTCAGAGGGGACCTTGGGGATTGTGACCAAGGTTATCCTGAAACTCCTTCCCTTTCCTGAGGCGAGGGGGACATTGCTGGCTATCTTTGAAAAGATAGAGGCGGCTGCCAGTTCTGTGGCGCAGATCATCCGCTCCCGGATCATCCCCAGCGCCCTGGAGTTCATGGATAATTCTTCCCTGCGCTGTGCAGAGGCCTATCTAGGGGCTGGCTTGCCCACAGATGCTGGTGGCTTCCTCTTGATTGAGGTGGATGGTCCGCAGAAGGCCGTCGATGATCAGGTAAAGATGATAGAGGAGATTTGTTGGGCCCAAGGAGCACGAGAGGTGAGGGCGGCAGAGAATCTTCAAGAGGTGGAGAGGCTGTGGGAGCTTCGGCGCTGTCTCTCCCAGGCCTCTTATGCCCTGAACCCTGTCAAGGTAAACGAGGATGTTACCGTCCCCCGGAGCAAGATACCTGCCTTGGTAAAGGGTGTGGAGGAGATCGCCCGAAGGGAGGGTCTGCAGATCATGTGTTTCGGCCACGCGGGGGATGGCAACATCCATGTGTCCATCATGATTGGTCGGGGGGAGGAGGAGATGAGGAGGGCTGAAGGGGCAGTGGAGGAGATCTTCAAGTTGACCTTGGACCTAAAAGGGACCCTGTCAGGAGAGCACGGGGTGGGAATTACCAAGGCCCCATACATCGGTATGGAGATATCTCCCGCGGCCCTGGAGGCCATGAAGAGGATTAAAAAGGCGTTGGACCCTAAAGGGATTTTGAATCCGGGAAAGATCTTCCCTTGACAATACTGGCTGTATCTTTTTACTCGTCTTTTCGGGGTCACCTTTTTTGACGCAAAGGAGATGCTAGACTCAAGTATCCACATAATTGCGGTGACACACTGAACGTGTTTTGTAAAACCCAATTTTCAGAAATTGAGCGAGGAGGCCCGGCAGGAATTGAAATTCAAGGGCGTTGACATCGTGACATGCCAGCACGCTTTTGGCTGGGTGGAACTAGGAGATCCTAGATGGCGCTTACAGAAATACAACTAGAGAGATACGCAGACGTCCTGTTGTGGGGATTAAGGACTTCAAGGAGAGAAAAATACAAAAAGAACGACATCATTTTGATCAGATTCGATCCACCAGCGATAAAGCTAGCCGAGATCCTGAACAGGCAGATTCTTGATATGGGGAAGAATCCGGTCTTGCGTATAGGTCTAACGGCTAAAATGGAGCGGGATTTTTTCGAGAAGGGCAATAACAAACAACTTGTCTTTCTCGCTCCAGGTGAAAAGGAATTGTGCGAACAGTTAAATGGAAGCATCTATCTATATGCTCCGGAGTCTCTCATCCACCTGAGCGAGATAGATCCGAAAAAAATAGGCAAGACGTTGGTGGCGAGAAAAGTGCTGCGAGATATCTTGACGAAACGAGAAGAAATGGGGAAATACGGTTGGACCCTTTGTACCCTGCCAACCCCTGAACTGGCAAGACAGTCTGGGCTTACCCTCAGGCAATATAGCGCTCAGGTTACAAAGGCCTGTTACCTAGACAAAGGTGATCCTGTTGAACAGTGGGAGACCATATTCAAAGATGCCATGGCCATTAAGAGATGGTTAAACAGCATGGAGGTCAAAGAATATCACATCCAATCAAAGAATATCGATCTGCTAGTAACCCCAGGGAGACAACGAAAGTGGATCGGGATCTCCGGGCATAACGTCCCCAGTTTTGAACTCTTTCTATCTCCAGATTGGAGGGGTACTGAAGGGATCTATTATGCGGACCAGCCCTCCTTCAGAAGTGGTAACTATGTGAAAGATATTTGGTTGGAGTTCACAAAGGGCTCTGCTACGAAGATAGAAGCTGAGGAGGGAGAAGATTTCCTCATCAAATAGCTATCCCTGGACAGGGGCGCCAATAGGATCGGGGAATTCTCTTTGACTGACAAGAGATTCTCCAGGATTGATAAATTTATGGCCAACACCCTATTCGATGAGAACTACGGCGGCCGTTACGGGAACTGCCATATAGCTTTGGGGGCATCCTATTCAGACACTTACGCCGGAAATCCAGCAGAACTCACAAAGGAAAAGAAAAGGAAGCTGGGGTTTAACGACTCAGCCCTCCACTGGGACCTTGTAAACACGGAGAAGAAGAGGGTAATAGCATGTCTGACCTCGGGGAAGAGGGTGACCATATATGAAGATGGGATATTTATGTATTAAGGGTCACCTCTGAAAATGTCAAGATTTCCTAAACCTTGGGGATGTTATTTGTTCATTAAACGTATATCAGTTCCAGCTCCATTGTGCCTTTTATGGAGGGAGAAAAAACAATCTTTTGTAAAATCTTCTCCAGAACTTCTTTTTTGTACGCTTTCCCATGGTAATTTTTTACTTGGATACTCCTTGTTTTCCCTCCTTCAATTTTCAAAAGCACAACTACCTTTTTTAGGCCCCATTTTTTAAACACCCTCTTCAAATCGTCCTTCAACGGAGACAATATATTCTCCACCTCTTCCATAGTAATTCCAGGAGGAAGCTTTCCTCCCATTATACAGATTCGGGAAAGCTCTCTTTTCTCCTCCTGAGGAGGATAATACCCTGCCTCTTTCGCCGCTAGTGTTTTTACAAAACCAGAAGATAGAGGAGCAGCAACCTTGCCTCTATGATTACCTACTGCATAATCGCTTACCCCTTCAGGTAAAGGCAAAGGCTGTTTTACAGTAACTACCTCTCCAGTATCTCTCACTACGGTATCCACAGCTACAAAGGAGGTATATTGAGTCATGAGGTGGTATCGAAGACCGAGACCTTTCACCTCTTCCTCTACTTTTGCTCCCACCCTTGCGTAATCAGAGAGGCGGGCTATTCTTTCCCTGGCCCAGAGGTATTTAAGGGCTATGTTATCCTCATCTTCCAACAAAGAACTTACCTCAATCCTTTTGTTATACGTACCCCAGGCTGTCTTCCCTCTCACCCTCATTTTTCCTTCAGCATTTTTATATTTCCCAAAGATAACGAGTGGTCTTCGAGCGAATAGGTCAGGTAGAGAAGGGGGTTCTACCTCATAAGCATCAAATCCCTGAAGTTCTACCTCAATATCGGTAAGGAGAGGAGATCTTATATAGTCAGAGAACCTTTCTGCTACCTGTGGTGCTTCCGCTTTATTACATACGACAAAAGGATTTCCTCTCCCTGCTCTGGCCATTCCCTCGATGAGATACCGGTTTACACTACTCCCTATTCCAAAGGCAAAGAAGTTTGCCTCATTCAGCCTTTCCCTCATCAGGTCAAATACCTCTTTCTCCACCGCTACATATCCATCAGTAGCTATAACTATGATGCGGGAAAGTCCTTCCTTTTTCTGTAAGGAAAGCGCCCTTTTTAAGGCAGGTAAAATCCTTGTTCCTCCCCCTCCTCTCTGTTCTTCCAGCATAGCTAGCGCCTTACCCTTATTCTCCTCTGTAGCAGGAAGAGGATGGGGAGAAAGAACATTCGACCCACCAGCAAAGAATAGGATATTGAAGTAATCTTTTCCCCTTAATTTTTGAACTATCTTTCTTATAAGGGCCTTAGAGACCGCTAAGGGGAATCCATGCATAGAGCCGGAAACATCTACAATGAATACATATTCCCGAGGAGGGACAGCGTTCAACGTTACCTTTTCTGGAGGTTGTAGCATAAGGAGAAAAAATTTCTCCTTTTTCCAAGGGTAGAGTAATAGGCCGCTCTGTATCATCTCCCCTTGTAACGTATATCTCAGGATAAAATCTCTATTTCCTCCTTTTTCTTCCTCAGGAGATAGATTTATCTCTGCTTTATCCATATGCTGTCGTACCTTCACTTTATGGGAAGGAACCCATACTTTTCCTAATGAAATTCCTGTCCTTATGTTCACTTTTATGTCAAACGTATAAGTAGGTGCTTGGCCTTCATGCAGATATGGGGTCTTTACCCATGTATCGTGGTCTTTTGTCTCTTTCTCTTTTTTCTCACAATACCGTGACCCTACCACCGTAGGGAAGACAAACTCATATATCCCTTTTTCGGGGACTAAAAGTTCTGTATAGTTAACCATCACCTCTATTACATCTCCTGGCATTATGTTCGCTACCTTCATTTGGAAGACATTGGGTCTTTCCTGTTCCAAGAGAGAAGCCGTTTTACCTTCTTCTTTTGCCCTCTCATAGATCATTTTGGCCATTGCCCTTTCTTCTATTTGAGCCTCAACTATTCTACTGCCTATCTTCATCCTCATGGCGTGTATAGCTGATCTTATCCCCAGGGGGAATACATATATCGCTTCTATGGTTCTGTTGCCTTCATTTTTATAAACCTGAGTAAGTCCTATCTCAGCTATCACTCCGGCAATATTTACCTCTACCTTCGTCTCTAAAAGAGGAAAAGGGGCAAGAGAAGCATCATCGCTCTGGACAAAGAAGTAAGGAGAAAGAATTTCCCCCTTCTTCTCTCCATAGGAAGAAGCAAGGGGAAGCATAAAGATGAGAAGACCAAAAATGAAGATTAACTTTTTCATCATTCCACCTCCATTTTCTTATTCTTTTTCTATTAGACAAAAAAGTGCTGGGGAAGTTCCCGTCTTTTTAATTTTTCTCATTATCAAAGAGACCACTTCATGTGCCATTGGTTGGGAAAAAGCTCTACCTGACCAAATCTCTGAATTGGAGGTGGGCGATGGTTATATGGATGAATTTAATTTGTAATCCCTCAGCCTTGAGGGGATGGGCTTCAAAGGGCCTCTTGCCCCCGAGCGAAGTTGCTGGGAGCGATGGGGCACCCACCGAGGGTGAGCAGGAAGGGGAAAGCCCCGCCTTTAGAGCGGGGAAGGGGCAAAGATTCCCCGCCTGCGAACCCCGAAAGGGTCACAGCGAAAGATCTGAAGCGAGGGGATAAGGGGTCCTCTTTCCTTGATAACTGAGGCATTACCCTTTTTTGGGGAAATTCCTTGACTTTTTAGACTTTAGAGTATAAAAAAAGATCCAGGATGGATGCGGCAATAATGATTTTTGTTACTCTAATGGGGAAAGGAGGTGGGGAATAATTTGTCCTTTAAAGGTAAACTATAACCTTTAGGCAAAGGAGGGAAAAGGCCATGAATTCATTATGGGTACTGTTGTTTTGGGTAATAATTGTTGGCATTGGCTACTGGGTATATGCCAGGTGGGCTGCTAAAAACGTTTTTGAGGTTGATTCTGGCAGAGCGACCCCTGCCAAGATGTACATGGACGGTGTAGACTTTATGCCGGCAAACAAAAATGTACTCTATGGGTTCCAGCTTAACTCAATAGCAGGGGCTGCCCCGATCATAGGCCCCATTGTGGCCATTCAATGGGGTTGGTTGCCGGCATTGCTATGGTTGGGGCTGGGGGTTTTCTTCATCGGATGGCTGCATGACTTCTCAAGTGCTATGGTATCGATAAGGAGCGACGGGGATACCTTCGGGGCTATTAGCTATAAATTGATATCGCCTAGGGCAAGGAAGATACTCCTTACCTTCGTCTACTTTTACCTGCTGCTGATAGCAACGGCCTTTGGTCATGTAATTACCAAGGGGATAAGCGGAAATCCAGCACTCCCCTTTCCCTTGCTGGTGGTTATTGGAGTGGCATTTCTGGTCGGTCATATGATCTATAAGGCACGGGTAAACATCATCACAACTACCATCCTTGCCATCGTCGTGATCTTTCTCTCTATCTGGTTAGGTACCGTCTGGAACATTAAGCTTTCCTATACGACTGTGCTTATATGCGTCTTGATATTCGGTTATTTCAGCTCGATTCTGCCAGTATGGAGGTTCATCCAGCCCTACAACTACTCCTCAGTATACGTTGTATACTTCGGGATCATAGCAGGGGTTATAGGGATAATCATAGGCCATAAGCCGATGACGCTCCCTGCCATTACTAGCTGGAGTATCGGAATTGGACCCTTGTGGCCGCTCCTTTTTGTTACTATTGCCTGCGGTGCGATCTCCGGGTGGCACAGCCTGGTATCCAGTACCGCCACATCACGGCAGCTTGAAAACGAGCTGGACGTCAGACCAGTAACAGCAGGGGCAATGTTTGCCGAGTTTACCATCTCTATCATTGCCGTTATCGTATGCGCAACGGCATTTTCTAGTACGTCGGCTTACGTTGCCAAGGTCAGTAATCCTGTAGGGATCTTTGTTGCTGGCCTTGGAGGGGCAATTACCTCCATTGGGCTTCCAGTATCGTATGCCAAGGCCCTAGCAGGTATGATGATCATCATTCTTGCCCTTACCATTATAAACTTGGTGTTCCGCTTTATGAAGGTGGCAACTGCTGAGCTCCTAGGCGATGCAGTGGGCATTGCAAAGAACCCACATGTAGCGACCATTGTGGCCCTTATCATCACCTATGTACTGGTGAAAACAGGCACCTGGCTCTATGTATGGGTGCTTTTTGGCGGCGCCAATCAGTTAATGGCATCCCTTGCCCTTCTCCTGGCAACCCTGTTTCTGGTCCAGAAGGCCAAAAACTATAAGATTGTCATCTACCCGATGTTTTTCATGTATGCCACAACGGTGAGCGCCCTGTTTTACACGGCCTTTTTCAAGCTGATCCCGGGTGCATTGGCAGGGAAAAAGGTGTTCGGAAATTTCTTTGCTGCGGGAGTAGCCATTCTGCTTATAATCCTGGCCCTTATCCTTGCCTATGATGGCTGGAAGGCCTTCAGGAGATATCGAGCAGGTGAGGCGGCAGCGGCCCCGGCTGAGGCTAAAAAGGCACCAGCATAAGGGCAGGTTTTAGTGGTGTTTTAAGAAAAGGGGATATACTACCCAGGAGCACATCATGCGGAGCTGGGAGTGTATCCCCCTTTTGTTCTTTGCGTAAAAAAGTGAAATGCTCTTGGATACAAACAGTAAAGGATTATCTAAAAGGTTTTTTTCTTTATAGCCTGATAGAGGGGGCATACACAGAAAAACGTTGCCTGGACGATCTATTTATGGTAATTCTACTTGGAAAGGTAATTGGGTTTCCCGGCCTTTTTAACTATTATCATTTGAGGCTTTTCCCTTACTATGTAAGGCGACTTGGGCCATGGAAGAGGAGGGTTTTAAGGGAAAGGGATCTTTTTGACCACATAAGGGATTAATTTAAAAAATTTAAAAGAGATCGTAGCCATGGAAGAGAAAAAGAAAGAGAAAAAAAAGAAAAAGGCAGGAGGCATTATAGGTTTTGTAAGGGATTTCACGTATGGCATGGCAACCCATGGAATGGCACGGCACGCACTGAAAACCCGCTCCAGCATGGAGCACCTTTTTATCCTTATCACCATGGGCGACATGCTCGGCATTCCCATACTCCCGCCTTATTATTCACTACGTTTGCTCCCCCATGTTGTGCCTCAGATCACCACATGGAAGCGGAGGATGCTGAGGGAAAAGGATTTCATGGAGAGCATGTATTAATGTTTGTTGAGTTCATTGAGTTCGTAGGGTTTTAACACAACAAAACCAAAAAACCCGAGAAACTCAATAGACTATAAAGGAGGGCTTATGTCTCTTGCTGATTTCTTTATACGGTATCCCAATAGAAGATACCTCATGTACGGAGGAAAGGGAGGACTTGGAAAGACAACCTTTTCGGCGGCAACGGCCTATTATCTTGCGAAGAAGGGGAAAAGGGTGCTCGTTTTCTCCGTTGATCCTCAGGCATCGCTCAGTGATATCTTCGAACGCGATATCTTTGGCAAGGGAAACATTAAGATAATGGAAAATCTGTTTGCCTGTGAGGTCGATGCTGACAAAAGGATTCATGACTATCAGGAAGAGATACGGCAAAAGATTATCTCAATGTATGGTATGAAAAAGATTCCTGAGGAAATAGAGAGTTATATAAAGGCCTCATCGGCTGAACCAGCCATGGAGGAAAGCGCCATCTTCGATGCAGTGGTCGACATCGTCGTTAAAGGGGATTTCGACTACTATATTTATGACCTTGTGCCCCTGGGCCATGCACTTTATTATTTGAGCATGGCGTCTGTCTATGATGCCTGGCTGGAGAAGATAACAAGCCTGAGGGAACAGATGAGAGAATATGACAAGGCTATTGCCACCATGAAACGGGAGGAGGATATTGAGCAAGATGAGATATATAATGAATTAATGTACATAAAGGATCGGATAGGAAGTTCCTCGAAGATCATGACAGATACTGAAAAGACTGCCTTTTTCTTTGTGCTCACCCCAGAGGAAATGACCATAGTGGATACTGAAAAGGCGGCACAGCTCTTTGCTAAGTATAATGTACCCCTTTCGGGATATATAGTAAATCGGGTCATTGATAGAGAATTGTTAAAAGATAACATACCAGTATATCTGAAAAACAGGATCGAGATGCAGGCCAGTGCCCTCGAGATGATAGACCAGAAATTTGGCTCTTCCGTGCTTTCAGCTGTTCCGGAATTCGATTCCGAGATAAAAGGGCTTGATGTGATTAGAAATCTTGCAGAAGTGATGTTTGAGGAGAAGTTATCATGAAAACTACCATGGAAGATTTTTTTAAGACGCATCCCCAGATGCGATATATCTATTTTGGTGGAAAAGGGGGAGTTGGCAAGAGTGTTGTTGCAGCATCTGTGGCACTATGGATGGCGCAACAGGGCAAAAAGACGCTTCTGGCCTCTACCAATCCTGTGCACAGCCTCTCAAACCTTTTTAAACAGGACGTCTTCGGAAAACCCGTGTTGATACCGGGGGTAAAAGGCCTTTTTGTCCAGGAAATAGATACAAAAGATACCATAAAAAGATCAAAGAATGAGATCAAGGAGAAGATAAGCTGGTTTCTCAAGTTTGCCGACATTCCCACAAAGGCTGATGACTTTATGGAGTCTGCCACCATGAACCCAGCCTTTGAAGAGTCGGCGATGTTCGAGAACATGATAAATATTATGTTTGAGGATGCCTTTGAGTTTTATGTCTTTGATACCGCTCCCACAGCAAACGCCAGAAGACTTTTAGGCATGTCCAAGGTCTATACCCTCTGGGTGGACAAGATGTACAAAAGCCGGCAGGAGGCTACAGCCATGAGGCTCAGTCTTTCCTTCCGAAAAAAGAAGGTAACAGAGGAAAGGGACCCATTAATGGAGTACCTCACCACCTTTAAGGATAGAATAGAACATATGAGGGTCCTCTTAACCGATGAGCAAAAGAGCGCCTTTTTCTTTATAACCCTTCTTGAGTCTCTTCCCATTGCAGTAATACGCCGCTTCATTGGCTGGTTCGAGGACTTTGGAATCCCAATAGGCGGTGTCATTATCAACGAGGTCATCGATAAATCTGAAATAGGAAAGGATTCCGCTCCATTCATACTGAACCGGATCAAAATGCAGGACAGGTATAGGGAAGAAGTGTATCAATCCTTTGAAAATGTCTGTGGTGAGATTCCTCTTTTTGAAAATGAGGTTAGAGGCGTAGATATGGTAAAAAAGGTGACTCAGGCCTTATTTCCCTCCCCCTGATAGGTAACTCTAACGTTTGGCAGAAAAGAGACCCCAACGAGAGGCAGAGAGGTCCCTCCAGCCATCAGGCACTTTCGCTCGACTTAGCCCATATCAACAATGGGCCTAACGGATGGATATAGGACCAGGGGTAACAGGTCAAGCCGTAAGAATCTGTCTCTTAGCCCTTTGATTACATAGGATCAAAGCAAAATTTCCCAGAGTATACACCTTGCAAAGCAAGGAACAAGGGTTATGTTTTTAATATTAAAAGGGGTTGTGCCCACAAATCTTATCAGGGAGAGATTAGAGATGAAGCCAATAGAGCTTGAGGTGGTTGCTCCCATGCTTTGTCCCATGGAGATGAGTTGTAGGTGTAAGAGAGGACAAACAATGCAACTTATTCGCTAACAGATCCGGTACGTTGGCTCTTGAATGTGCGACCTTTTGCAATGCGGGCAGCGTCCAGGGCGGGTGAAGCGCTTGCGGTCTTGAAAAACATATCCACACGCCAGACACCGGAAGGGTCGGATAATGAGCCTTTTCCTTTGGGCCGCTGCGGAGCGTGCAATATGGGGAAGATGCTCATAGACCTCTTTTTCCCGGATTCCCATCGCCTGGGAGAGTTCCCTGGCGCTCATATCCTTTTTGCTCAAGAGGTCGGTCATCTGCTGACGAATCGTTTCCACGTCATCTCTGTGTTCTTGTTACTTCATTTAAGATCTAAATGGAAACAGGTCTTGCATTATAGCATTCCTTCTTTATAATTTTCGTGAAGAGGTTGTTGCATTGCAAGACCTCGATCCCTCACCTTGATTGGGTTAAAGAGAGATCAGGGGAATATCACGAGGACCTCCGGGCCTTCTCCAGGATTTCTCTGATATAGGGGAAAAGATAAACCTCCTCTGTGTCGAAAGAAGAGAGTGCTCGGGCCAGGATTTCTATTTGGTCCTCCATTGGTTTAGATCGGTCTATAAAGATCTTAAAAGTTCCTTTGACCTTACACAGACCTCCCCTGACGAAAAACTCTTCCTCTCCCAGTTTTTCATAGACAATCTCAACACCGAGCCTCTCAGCAAGATCCTCAAGATATTCCAAAACCTGTCTGGACTGCATTTAGATTAGGGACACTTCCCGTATTTTTTACTTCTTCCCCAAGGATGGGACCCGCCGCATAGCGAGCTCCTGTCTGGACCCGGTGCTTGATGCGATCCCGGAGGTGCAGCCGGTGAACATAGGTCTCTTTGCAGGAGTGCTGGACTACAGCAAGCTTTCCTTACTGCAGCCACTTTAGTCGTTTCCTGTGTTTGACTGTATTATGTTCCTCTAAAATATTGAGGGTGGATATATGGGTTGATGATTGATTCCTGCCCTACCTTTATTTACCCCTTTGCTTCCTTTTTGTCCTCAATCCTGTGATTTAACTCTGCTATAATCTTCTCAATCTCATTGGCAATCTTTATCTTTTCAGCCGAGTCCTTCTGATATTTTTTCACATAAGAGAGGATCAGTTCGATTTCCTTCATTGTTCCCCGGGTGATTTGTAAACCAAGGATCTCAGCCTCTTTTTCTAAGATGGCTGGCAAAAGGGCATTGAAGCTATGGAGGAGAGAGATGCTTCCTTTACGAAGGTCTTTAAAGGCATTCATGGCTTCCAATATAGCCTGCCTGTTAATGTCGGCATCCTTCCTCAGGTCGAAACCCTTGAGAAGTCTTTTTTGTTTGGGTGGCAACTTAGCCTTGCATTCATCGAATATAGTGAATGCCATAGTTCCAATTTCAGTTTTGAGGATATTCTGGATGACCTGAAAAACATCATTAAAGATAGTCATAGCATCCACATAATCAACGAAATCTCTCTTTTTTTCGTGTACTTCTCCAATTTTTTCTAAAAACCCTGACATCATCAATGAGTATATGATTTTGTAAACCGAAAACTTATCGTAATCGCTCTCGTTGACCACGTGCCTCACCGTCCGAGTGCCATCAATCAAGGAGAGGATGCGCCATTCTTTTTTATTGAGTTTGACTTCATCTGTATCTCTCATTCTCTCTGAGATCTTGAAGACCAGTTTATCACTCGTAATCTGGTTTGTTATGGTTGACAATTCATCTATCCGCCGCGATGCTTCCATAACAATCTCTGTGGTATTCAACGGGATAATCAATTTCCCTTCAACATTTAGAGGTATATCCTTGTACTCGAACTCTCCGGTTTTCCACAGGAATAGATTGTATAAAATCTCCTTGGCTTGATAGTGCAGAAAATTTTTCAAGCTATCCGCCGAAATATATCCTTGTTCCACTAAAACCCTACCCAACTGCTGGCCTTTCTCTTGAGCTATTTGCAGACATCCCTGGAGTTCTTCATCGGAGAGTACTCCCTCGGCTTTCAAAAAATTACCCAAGCGAAACTCCTTTTGTGAACTCGTGGCATAGACAATAACACCATCTTTCATAAATATCTCGATTCTACTTTCGCCATCACTTACTTTTAGAACACCGGTCTTCTGGTCAAGGGATAACAACTGTAAGAGGTTACCAATATTAAACGTTTCAAGTTTGCCTTTAAGTGCCATAGGATAGCAGCCCTTTTATGATCCTATAATTCCCGATATCACGTAACTTGCATCGGTCAGATAAAGGACACTTCCCCTATTTTTTACTTTTTTGGGCCCTCCTGTTTTTTATTCTAGCATACAATATTGTGGATGGATAGATGAATTTGATCGGTTTTGGAGAAGGACAGGGGCATCTCTATGGGTTAAGGGATAACCTCCAATTAAGGCGTAACTTTGGCATCTGGAGGTGCGGATTATTCAGGAAGCAGGTCTCCCCTCGGCTGCTCGATCACCCGCATGGTCTTCCACTTGCCACCACGGAAGCGAAAGTAGAACGCAAAACCGAGGATGATGGCGTAGATAGACGCAATGACCCAGGCAACCATCAGGCCGTATCCGAGCAGGACAATGGTCACGTAGGCGGGGATTACCAGCGCAAACACCGGGATGAACAACATCATGACCATGACAAAGCGGGTGTCCCCAGCCCCTTTAATTGCAGAGGCGAAGATGATGTTCATGGTATCAAAAACAGAGTAGATCGCCACGAATCGCAAAAGGATCACGGCAAGCCCGTAAATGTCAGCAATCCCTTCAGGGTTTGCCCGGGCGGCAAAGGGGGCCACAAAGAGATCCGGCACGAGCACATATGCTGCGGCAATGCTCGTCATGTAGAGAAAGGTCAGGTGGAATCCGGAATAGGCGCTTCGCTCAGCGAGGTCCGGCCGATCGCTTCCCAGATACTGACCAACCAGCACTGATACGGCTATTCCGCACCCGATCATGGGCATAAAGGCCAGTGTATTGATATTGAAGGCAATATTCGTGGCCGCAAGATTGACGGTCCCGAGACGGCCCACCAGGAGGATAAATAGGGTAAAGCCTGTCATATCTAAAAAGAACTGCACACCGGAAGGAAATCCAAACCGCAGAAGCCGCACAAATAGTTCTCTCTCCGGCCTCCAGCCCTTGAGGGTATGGTAGGTTGTGGCATGGGTCCTTTTGGATATAAGGGCCACGTATACGAGAAATGAGAAGATACCTGAGAGCACGGTGGCGATGGCCGCGCCCTTGATCCCCAGCTCATGAAACCCCCATTCGCCGAATATCAGGGCGTAGTCCATGACAAGATTCACGGCAGTGGAGAAGGTATTGACCCACATCACCGGCCAGGGTCTGCCCCTGCCGGAAAAGAACCCCGCCAGGGCCGAAGAGGCGATAAACGGGCCGCCACCAAGACAGAGGATTTGAAAATACTGTACCTCACAGCGCTGCACAAGCGGGTCATGCCCCACGAGGCGAAAGATGGGCCATGCAAAGGGGATGAGGCAGATCAGGACAAGCCCTCCGAGCAGCGATACATATACCCCCTGCCAGAGGACAGGGCCGATCCTGGCGAATCGTCCGGCACCGTAGTACTGGGCGACAAAGGTGCTCACGTAGCTGGCCGTGCCAAGAAAGAGGCTCATGACGGTGAAGTTGACCATACCTGCAGGCATGGCAGCCGCGATGGCCTGAGGCGAGTACCAGGAGAGAAACATCCTGTCGACAAAGTGCTGGACAGACCAGGCCCCTGTGCTCAGGATCAGGGGGGTCGCGATGACAAGGACCTCCCGGTAGCCCCCCTCAGCCCTCCAGCGTTGTTTCAAATTCTGCATGGTCTTCCTTCTGGTTTTTCTTTGGAGAAGGCAGTATAAGGGAAAGTCACCGGTATGTCGAGGGGGAACCATGATATGCACCTTTTGCTTTTGCCGGTGTGCAACGTTACCCTGTTACGCTAACATTTGGAGGGACAGAGAGGAGTTGCGGTTGGTTTTGGAAGAAGGGAAGACTATTCTCAGTGCTTTTAGATGAACTTGACATCAAAAATGCTATATTGCAACCTGTCCCCGCTTTTGTTCTCTAAGACATCAAAATAAGTATTATTATGTCCCCAGAATTTCTGCCCAGAAATTCCGAAATGGTTCGAATAATCCCGATCGATGTATCATGGGGCTCCGTTAAAGTGCAAAAGCATCGCAAGCCACATCATCAACCACCTCTGCCCATAAGTTTTTCATAAGCTTCTTGAATCTCGATAAACTTTTTCTTGGCCAGCTGCTGCAGTTCCGGGCCGAGATGAGAGACCTTATCAGGGTGGTACGCCTGAGCGGCTCGGCGATAGGCAGATCGTATTTCCTCGCGGCTGGCACCGGGCGCAACACCGAGAATCTCATACGGATCTTTGGAACCGGCCTGCGTCTCCCGTTCTCGTTCGAACCTGCCCGCGTCCTCAGACCGTCTCTGTTGATCCTGATCAGCCCCTGAGGGCCGTCTCCACCAGGAGAAAAAGGCCGGCAGCCTCCCCCGCTTGAGGTAATAGATCAAAAGCGCTAAAAGGGTCCCGTCGTCAAGCCAGCCCCAAGGGATAAGGACATCGGGAAGCAAATCAACGGGGCTGATAATATAGAGGATGGCAATAATAATTAGCAGGATTTTCAGAACATTCATACCCTGAACAACTCCGTTATTACCTCATTGTAGCCAAAGACACACATCCTGCCAACCTCCTTGTGCGCGCATGTCAAGGCCTGACCTCGCGTTTGCTCCTCGATGGGGTGTTTTGACATCCTCGAGTCGGTTTGCTATAAAGGCTCAAACAGCTTTTGGGGAGGTAGATATAAAGAGGAGCAAAAGCGCAAAAAAGCGTACCACACGAACGAAGAAAAAAAGCACCCGCCGTTCCGGCCTGACCAAAAGACAACTCCTCACAGCGGCAGCGGTCGTGCTGGGCATAATCCTCACCGCCGCTTTCCTACTGCACACTTACCCCGTCGGAAAAGTCGTGAAAAAGAGGACGGCCGCCAAGGAAATCGGCCCCAATGCTGTCTATGGAAAGATTATCGGCGTCAACATTGAGGCGATCCCTCGGGGAACGATATGGGTCAAAAGCTTTAATACCGGCAAGAGATATACCTTTTGGGTGGGATGGCGCACCATCTACCAGCCCCCTCGGTACCCCTATAAAGGTGAGAAGGTCACCGTACATTACGTCTATGACCGGGGTTATCTGAAGGCAACACAGATAATCAAGCACCGATGAGCATTCACCCTACCCCTTCCCCATTTTTTAGTGGTATTTGGGTTTGGAAAAGGGGATGGGCAGTAAAAAAGCCCCTTGTGCGGGGCTGGTCTATCACATCTATTTTGTTACAAGATTAGGTAATTCCTACACATTTGGTACTGGTTTGACTAACAATTTAGCGATAAGGATAAAGAGATCTTGGTCCCTGTGAATGTCCTCTTTGTCTTGGGAGATTATATGATCGATAGCTGTTGTAGGGATACTCCTCTGGCCGTTCCGCAATGCTTGCCCTCAGTGGATTGAGATATACATCACGGCTGAGCTCCAATACGTAAGTATCACAGCCCACGACAATGGCCTTGTATCTCCCCTGAAATAGGTGGTCCCTTTGTGTTCCCTCCAGCGTTCCTCTTTATGCTGCGCTGTTCCCCTTCTCCCATTCTCCTTTTTTTCTCGATGAACGGGTATGAGCTTATTGACGGTTATGATGAGAAGCGAGGCAAGGAAAATCACGCCGAACGTGAGAAGGGATTTCAAGACAACGTAGCTTTTTTCGACAACGCCCCAAATCGCCAATATAGAGATCGTCGTTCCGGCAACAATACAGACCAAACATATGGCAAAGCAGATGAGATTAATCGAAGCCAACTTTGTATTCCCACGCCCCCGAATCATTTGAACTTAAATTTTTCTTTTAATCCTTTGGTGACTTCCTCTTCAACTTTTTCTGCCGCCTCCTCTTTGGTGGTCTTCTCTAGTTCTTTTAACTCCTTTTGTCCTGCTTCTGTCACCCCACTCACACCCTTTTTTAAAGTATCGCTCACATCTGCCCTGAGCGTGCCTAAATCGAAGTTGGCCAGTTGGGCAATACCGGTTCCTTGAAGTGCTCGCACGATGATAAGATTGACCAATTTTTTAGGGTCGGTAATATTTCTAAAGACCTCATGTACTCCGATATTAAATGTTTTTGTGAATGGAGTTTTCCCCCATGAGTAATCTTTATAAGTGACTTTTCCAATTGTCAGAATCAGTTTATCAATGGTGACTTCTGGTGGTGTTTTCTCTTCCTTCTTTTTTTTAACAGGCTTTTTCTCTTTCTTCGTCTTTTCACTCACCGATTTCAAGGCAGAGATGTTGAGCTTTCGTTCCCTGTTCCGTACCACTATAAGCTCTTTGAGATTTAATTCCACGGTTTCAAAATGTGCTCTACCTTTGAAAAACGAGGCAAGTTCGAAATCTACAAGGAACTTAGCTATGTTAATCATGACCTTATCGGGGAATCCTGCGGGATTAAGCAATTTCATGTCAGTGATATCCACCTTGGACGCTAACAACCCCACATCCATATCTCCTATGGCAAGTTCTAACCCTGTTACCTTTTTTGCCCCTTTCTCAACACCCATCTTGATGAGCATGTTTTTAAAAACCAAGAGCAAAACAAAAACACCAACAATTATCACAACTGCTATGCCCAATTTTTTCATAATATTATCCTTCTTTCAAAGTTAACATCTGTGATTTTGGAGTTGAAATGAGAATCCCACCTGCGAAAATTTTATCAGGGTGACCATGCTCGTGCAATAAAAAAGTTCCTTCGTGGGCTTTTAATATAGCATTTCAAAAATCAAGACCTGAGCCTCTATTTATTGGAAATAGTCAACAACGCCCCCCCATTTCCTCCCGGGACGGATTTGTTTTTCAGATCATATTAGTAACACTTTCCGTATTTTTTACTTCTCTTGTTTGGCCATCCCGCCTTCTTTGTTTTAGCATAAAACTTTTGGGATGGATAGATGGATTGGTGATTAGGTTTGGAGAAGGAGAGGGGCGTATCTAAAGGTATTTTAAAAGGACTTGCCGTCAACATGTCGTATTATACAACTATCAGACAATACATGGATGGTTTGACAAAAAAGGCAGAGTCAAAGTCCCCCTTGCTCAGCAAGGGGGACTTTGACAGTCGATTACAGCTTCTCTACATTGATGGCGCTGGGACCTTTAGGACCCGTTTCAACATCAAAGCTAACTGTATCACCTTCGGCAAGGGACTTAAATCCATCACCCTGGCCCTGAATGGCAGAATAGTGGACAAACACATCGTTACCATCTTCGCCTGTGATAAAGCCGTAACCTTTGGAGTCATTGAACCACTTCACAGTTCCATTTAACATCTCAGGTACCTCCTTTCTCATAAACTAAAGTCCCAGAATAACCTTTCCCCTAAGGAAAAAGGCCACAAAGCTCAAAGTCTTTGTGACCTTTTGGTTACAAAAACTCCTGCGACTCCAATATATATTTAACATAGTTGATAATAAAAAGTCAACAACTATTAAACACCTCTTATATCTTTGAGGAAAAATGGTGCCTGCCGATCACCGAAAATATCTAGCATTCCCCCTCTGCTTCGTGATAACATATCTTATCACAAACCAAGGAGGATGCATTGGCAAAGCGAACTGGAACGTATAGAGGGGAAAAACGGAGAAAAGAGCTGTCCCGCAAGAAAAAGCAGGAAGAGAAAATACAGCGGCGATTTAATAAAAGAGACAGTTCCCAGCAGGACACCGAAAAGATAGATGCAGAAGACACAGATGCAGAACCGGAAAATTAAGTCGGGACGGATTTGTTTTTCAGATCATATTAGTAACACTTTCCGTATTTTTTACTTCTCTTTTTTGGCCCTCCCGCCTTCTTTGTTTTAGCATAAAACTTTTGGGATGAACAGATGGGGTGGTGATTGGGTTTGGAGAAGGAGAGGGGTATATCTAAGGGTATCTTAAAAGGGAGTTGCCATCAAAAAATTGTATTGCAAGACCTGCCCCCGCTTTTGCAGATTTCTCGCTTTTCTTGAGTTAGTAGTACCTCTAAGAAGACATTAGTGTCTATGAGATACATTATCTCCACTCCATTGCCTTATGTTGGAGCTCAACGGATGTGTATTTCTCCTTCAATTCTGATAGACCACCCTCCCAATCGAATTCAAATCTTCCTCTTTTTGCTCTTTTGCCATATTTTTGTAGCAAAAAATCAATGTAATCTAAAACTTCTCTCTTCAGGCTCTCAGGCAGATCCTCTAATTTAGCTTTGATTACCTGGTCTTTCATTGTTTTCCCTCCATATTCTGAGATACGAAATTCCTCAGGTCATTTTTTATCACAAAGGCTTAAATCTGAATTATCTTAGCATAAAATATCTTGGATGGATAGAGGGGTTTGATGATTAGTTTTGGAGAAGGAGAGGGGCGTATCTAAGGTTATTTTAAAAGAGAGTTGCCATCAAAATGTTGTATTGCAAGGCCTGCCCTGCTTTTCCATGGCTAGTTATTTACCTCTTTTCTCTTCCATGAAGTCAAATAACTTGGGGGCATTGAAACTCAGTTCAAATTCCTCGATCCGCCTTTGGGCCAACTTTACATATTCCTCCTCTATCTCATAACCTACATAATGCCGCTTTGTCTTTATGGCAGCTATCGCCGCTTGTCCGCTCCCCATGAAGGGGTCCAAAACCACCTCACTCTCAAAGGTGTAAAGCTGAGTTAATCTATAAGGTAGTTCCACAGGAAAAGGTGCGGGATGGCCAACCTTTTTTGCCGGCTCCGCAGGGAATCTCCAAACACTTTTAGTAAATTCCAGGAATTCTTCTTTGGAAATCGACCCTTTTCTTTTATAAGGATTTTTCCTAGAGAAGGTATCCTTGGCGAAGACCAAGATATACTCGTGAATATCCCTTAAAGTTGGATTGGCAGCTGAAAGCCAACTACCCCAAGCAGTAGAAGGACTAGAACTTGATGCCTTGTTCCATATGATTTCCCCCCTCATCAGAAATCCCAAATCCAGCATATCCTCTACTATAAAGGCATGAAGGGGGATATAGGGTTTCCTCCCCAGGTTGGCGATATTGATACATACTCTACCACCTGGCACAAGAACCCTATATACTTCAGCCCATACCCTTTTTAAAAAGGCCCTGTATTCTTCTAGGGTAAGGTCCTCATCGTATTCCTTACCTACATTGTAAGGGGGTGAAGTAACCATCAGGTGAATGCTATCGTCAGGCAATTCCTCCATATTCTCGCTTGATTTGCAAAAGATCTTATCAAGAAACTCCGCGGGAATGGGGTTTTCAAGATACTTTATCCTCTTCTCTTGAGGTAGGCCTACATAAAGTCTGCTTGTATAGAAGGGGGTGGAATCGTGGTTGATCCTGCCCGGCACGCCAAAGGAACTTGTCTGTGTCCCCCTTTTCTTTCTGGAATATTTCAATCTTCTACCTCTCTCAGTAGCTGCAAGAACCTTTCTGCCTTCTTCTCGTATGTCGGTTCTTGACTTGCCATTTCTATAATTCTTCCCAAGTCAGACTTTGTCTTCTTTCCGGAGAAAAACTCCCTTTCTTCCTTCAGAAGAGAAAGTAAGATCTCTTTTAGCTCAGAGAAGGTGTCAAATCGTAAGAATCCTCTCTGCGGTGTACCTTTAATGTTAGTGGCTCTTTTTGGGTCGTCCAATGGATAAGGATTTACGGAGAAGAAACCCTGAATGATACCAGCCCTTTTGAGATGGTCGACTTTTTCGTAGTAATTCTTAGTAATAGGTGTATTCCCAAAGACAATAATGGGGATTTTTGTAGCCTTAACATCGGAAACCTTGATATTTATACTCTTTCCACCGGCTTTAAGCATGGTATCTGAGCGTAAAAGACCGGGATTGCCCTGATGGGAAGTGTAATCACCTATAGATATAATTCTCTGAGTGTTTATATCATATTCCCAGTTCCACACAACCGACATCTTGACTTCGATCAGAAGTAATATGTTTTCAGGTTTCTGAATAAGACCTCTGTTTTTGCAGATAGCCACATCCGCTGGTGATCTTTTCGTAAGTCCTATCTCTTCACAGATTACGCCTTGGACCGGAAAACCGCCAACTTCGTCTGCTATGGGTTCTATCAATCGACTTATCCATCTCTCCGTATAAGAACCTATGAAGGCATTTCTGCTTTGAAGGGTCGTTTTAACCCCTTTATATCCCTTGGGCCAATATGCGAGATACCTGCCATCTTCAGTAACATAGAAAAGTTGCTCAGGAGTAGCTATTTCCAAGGTCTTCCTGAAGAATTCCTCCTCTTCCTGTTTGTCCCACAAACGATCCTGTTTCATGTATTTCTCTTCATAATATTCTTACAAAACGGAAAGTAATCAAGCTTAATGAATAAAATAGCCTAAATTTCAGCATTGTATTACTAATAACCTATGATTCTGGTCTCTTTGATTATTTTCATCCTAGCATAAAATATTTTGGATGGATAGATGGGTTGGTGATTGATTTTGGAGAAGGAGAGAGGGCCATGTTTAAGTGCCTTTTGAAAGGAAATTGCCATCAAAATGTTGTATGCAAGACCTGACCATGCTTTTGTTTCTTTGGGCTTTTATTCCAATGCTCTGAAGAGCTTTTCAAGACTTTGACACGATTTTCTTAAACTAAAGTTTACCTTATGCAGTTCATATGCGATTTTTAAATACAGTCCTAAGGGCACACGAGGAATTTCGTCACGAGGTCTCTTTAAATCCTTACACCACCATTCTCCAAGGTCTTTTTCACCTTTGGAAGCACAACATGTTTCACATGCATAAACTATATTGTGCATACCTGGTTTAATACCAAAAGACCTTGATACTATATGTGTTATTTTACAATTAGCGCTCCTGGATTCACAAAAAGCACATATATTTGGCACCTCAGCGATATGTAAAAGTTCCCGCTCGTAGTCCGACATTCGAATCTCGCCAGATTTTAAACGCTTGTAGGCATCAATAATAAACCCGTAGTTTCCACCGAATCCTGCTGAAGGTGCAATAACTAACTTAGCGTAGTAGTAGAAAATGATGTCTTCTACTCGTCGAGGTACGGAGGGGGGTGGCATGGTAATTCCTCCTATTTAGATTATTTTCCAGCCGTAATTAAAAAAGGCCAAAGGTGGTGAAGAAAAGAATCTAAATCCCTCACACCACAAACTTCTACAAGGTCGCCAACCTTTGGCATACCCTCCTGCGGTTGCATTTGCTTAAACTCATCAGCCACTTTTTCAGACAAATAGATAAGTTTTATTCTTCCTGGCTGTGATTCAACAAGAACTTCTGCTAAGGCAGCTAAATACGTCCTCTCAGGTGGCCGAATTTGCTTTGTAAGATCGACTTCTCCTATGAATAGAGTTTGGTTATCCACTCGTTGATGCAAGTACGAACTTAAAAGGGCCACTATAATAGGTAGGTCAAGCACTATTGCATACCCATGTCGGCCAGGGATAAAACAACTCACATCGTAAGATAGGTCAACCACATCAATATCTTTAAGAGTACCCAAAACTTTCAGAAGCTGTTTAATCTTTTTACTGGGAAGGAATGGAGCACTTAACCCTGGAGGGGAACCATATCTTGGTATAGTGACAGAAGCTTGCGCTTCAGCGAAATCCTCACCTATGCCACTATAGCCCAATACTGCGCTAGCCTCTGCTGTTATGTGGGGCGATTCCTTAAGACCTTGCTCATCCATAATCAAGACAAGAGGATCAAGCATGGCTGGGCCAAACCTGTTCTTCGGAACAAAAAGGGGTCGTAAACGAAGCGCTCTTCGAATGTAAATTATACAGTCAACTGCATGTTCAAGAGCTTTTGGCCCAGCAATTTCTCCGCTCTTTGTCACATGGTTCACAAATAAACAACTAATCCCGGTTCCTTTTGCAGTATCTACAAAATCAAGAAGAGCCTTATACTTCTCCCCAACCCCTGTGGACAACCCGCCTCCTTGAAGAGAGTCTATAACGATAATCTCGCACCCGTAGTATTCTCTTTCAGGGGGTAGAATTCGATGGTTTAAAAACCAAGGTAGCATTGCCAGATCATCAATAGTATCAATATACAAGTTCTCACTAATTGATGATCGAACTTCGTCCGATTCTAAATCATATATTCGATTTACTACTCGCTTTATATCACTCATGCTCTGTTCAGTTGGTATATATAAGACTTTCACGCCTTGCCTGCTTAGATCTCCCAATATCTGGAGAGCTAAAGTGGTTTTACCAATTCCAGGTTCACCTGCCAAAAGATATATTCCTCCCTTGATGAGATCTGAACCAATGGATTTTTTGAGCCAAGGCAAATGAGGAATGGCTAACCTCTCCTTGCCTTTGTCTTCGATATCGCTTATTTTAGGCATAACACACCTCCGAATATGGATTTGCATAAGCCCACTAAAGGCGGGTGAAACGAAAATAAGCTGCAAGGCAATACATGGTATCAGACAGATCTATCATTGCAATTTTTCTTTTCTATTTCCAACTTCAGCAATCTGTCAGCAACGAATTGTGCTTGACCTTTGGTAGCTGATAAAATTTGGTTTCCTAATTCCTTTACTATAGATGGAAAGTTCTTGTTTACATCATTCTGTAACGGCAAAATTCTTTGAGTACTAAACCTGCCGATGCGAACAGTACCCGATTTGATATTTCCGCTTGAGGCTATGATCCAATCAGATAATAAACTAACCTTTAAAATTGCATAACCAGTTGCTCCTCCATGTAGTAGCTCGCATTGCTTCAAGCCACTAACATCTTTTTCTCCTATGATGACTTCATCTTTATCAGTCGTTTTAACCTCAAGCCAGTATTTTAATCCCTTCTTAACTGCTTCTATATCCACATCTTGGACACTGCGTTCCTTTACTTCAAAACATAATCGGCAAAGCACAATCCCAAGAAGCTTTTGTGCAATTTTGCCAAATTCACTAGGCCCGTGTTTGTCCCTTATCCGTTTAAGAGTTTGAAAGATAATTGCTTCCATACCTATTATTAAACCTCCCCAGGCTTCGCGCCCTCTATATCAGACCATGGAGCAAAATTGTAACGTTTCTTTTTCCTTATTATTTTGGTTAGAATCAAATCTCTAAGGTCAGACTCAGAAGTAGAAACCAAAATTTGTTTATCATCTGGTATAGAGTTCAAGATGCTAACAAGATTTTCCTTGTGGGTACTATCCAAGGTTTGCGATGGATCATCCAAAATAATGAAGCCAAGGTTGTGTGATAATTCCTGTGCTGCTCCCAGACCGAGAAAAACACTTAGACCAGCGCAATTTAAATCGCCCTGGTTGAAAATTGACAATGCTGGAATTTTTTCACTTCCTTTGACTGCAAGAATCTCAAAGCTATTCGGATCAATTTCTATTTCCGAAAAGTCAGGTCGGTTTGCTAAGGTCTTAAACATATTGGCAATGCTATCTTTTGCAGCGCCCAATTTTGCCCTGGCACTTTCTTTAATCCTTTTCTCTATAATTTGACTGATTAAGTCAATATCTGCTGCAAACTTCTCAAGTTCTAATTTCGTTTTTTCTACTTCTTTATACTCTTCTGTTTCTTTTATCTTCAACAAATCTTCGATCTCTACTTCCAAGTCCAACACCCTTAATATCTGCTCTAATTTTGAAATATCGTCCTCAATAGCATTTAGTTTCTGGTTGCTTTCTTTTACTGCACTTTCAAGTTTTTTGAGTTCCTCTTGGATCTTTTCGATTTCCTTTCTCAGAACAATAACAGGATCCTCTGTCTCTTTTATTTCATATCCAAGCGCGGTTTCTATATCTGATTTACATTCTTTAAGCAGTTCAGTTTTACTGCTTATCTTTCTGTCCAAATCATTTAGGCCTTTTATTAAATGCTCCAAACGCCCAATTTCTTTTTCGTATTTTTCAATCTCTTCTCTAATTGGCGCTAAATCCTTATCCAAATTCGCCCTCAATGCTTTTAGATGTGTTCGTAAGTGCGCTACGTCATCAATGGGTTTATTGCAGACAGGACAAGGCTGCTTTTCTGTGGGAGCACTGAGAGCCTCAAAGTATTTAATAGCTTCTTCAATCGTACCCGCTCGCCTATCAATCTCGTTCCGTCTGGTTTTTGCGTTAGTTAATTTAGAATTCAATTCTTTTATTCGGGATTGTATTTCCCCCCGATCACCCTCAGTTTCGTAGATACGCTTTCTCTCTTGCTGAAGATTTTGATGTTCACCTAAAAGTTCCCCATAAGATTGTTGTAACTTTTGCAATTGACTTTGTTTTTCAAGCAACTCCTTTTGTCGTTTTAGGTCAGGCTGTTCATCTCGAAGTTTTCTAAGCGACTGCTTAGCTGAACTGGTAAGGATATGTTGTTCATCTACAGTGCCTGCCAAAGGTAGATCGGGAATAGTTAAACCAGCTTGGTTCGCAAAATTAACAAGCGTAGTTTTTACCGTCTCACACATCTGTCTGGCACCAGTTTCTGAGAAATTATCAGATGTAAGACCTCTCTGAATGCCTATCTCTTTCTCTCTTTGAATATCAGCCTGTTTGCTTGTCATAACAGCATTTAGTTTGGTTTCAATTAGTCCGAATCTATCATCAACATCCTTGAGAGTTTCCGAAATCTTCGCCAATTTTATCCCCTCAAGAATATTGCGCAATTCAGATAGTCCCAATAGTCGATCGAGTGAATCCCGTCGGCTCCTTGGTTCTTCGGTTAGAAGCGCTCTTATGATTTCTTGGTGTAAGTGGACTGAACTGAAGTAGTCCTTAGGTTGAATCCTAAGTACCGCTCGTAGCTTCTCTTCGTCCGTGTCCTGAATCCCGTTCAATTCAAAATAGAAATCTGGACTTCCTCTTCTTTTCTTGTCTGAACGAACAATCTTAAGAATGCCTTGTCCATTCTGCAAAACCATTTCGACCCTAGCTTCATCCGAGTTGGTGTTCCGTATTTTCCAGCCCCTTCGTTCATCAATTCCAATGGCTTTCTTCGCGATCTCGTCGCCAAATAGCCCCCACTCTATAGCAACTAATGTACTACTTTTCCCCGAACGCTGAGGACCATCAAAAAGGGTAAAAGGTCCTGAAGTTATGAAGGTTTTTGGTTCAACAAAACCTCTAAATCCACTTATTGTTATTTCTTTTAGGATCCAATAGCCTGCCATTTTATGTACCTCTACTATATGCCCATTTTCTTTAAAAGCATATTATGTGCATCATCAAACTTAGTTTTTAAGGGACTGATCTTCCCTTGCAGAAATAAAGATGCCGCTTTTGCAGATCCTTTATTGTATTCCTCAAAAATCTCATCGCAAATGCTGCGCAAAAGTTTCTGTTCTTCTACGTCTCTGTCTTTAATCTTCTTTTCCAATTCTTCTATGATTTGCTCTTTTTCAATCATAAATCTACCTCCTGTTCGTGGCTTGCATTGTGATATTACCGTTTCGGCTAACGTTTCAGCGGCTTGCAAGCTCGGATGCACGAATACGCCAAAACCGCAAACGCGTGTTAGGCGCACATTGCGTCTTCAGCCGGATCGATATGGCTGGTTACACATTGCAATAGATGGTCGTCATTGCCGAATCAGAAGGATTGTATCTGGGCCTTCTGCCCTCAAACACTTCGTCAGTAATTGTCAGACTGGACATATCATCCACCCGAAATAGTTTCCAGCCCTGTGACTCGCCGGACTCACTATAGCCGCCGGTTTGCCAGCCTCTCAAAATGTCATGCCCGGCCGTACTTATTCCATGGCAGAATGGCTCTACCGTACGGAAGCCACCGTTGTAATAGAATCGGATGACTTTCCGATCACGGATGGCGTTGCAAATTCTGGCATTCATGGCCTTACCTTCTCTCTGAAGTGATGCGCATTGAGCCTAACGTTTTGCGGTTATACAAAGCCAGCCTTGTCCTCTTTTTCATCGCTACATAATTTAGTAACTTTTTCGATGATCTCTTCAAGAATTGGTACTCGATGTTTCTTTTCGTAGATGAGTTCTATAAGGCGTGCAGCACCCTCAATATTTTTGCTTACACGTTCTGGGTCATCATATCCTAATTCAAAAGCTACCTCTTTTTGGATGGATAGAAATGTATCGTCATCAAGTTCTTTTTTTAATATTCCTTCAAGAGTATCCTTAAACACTGCCCAAGTTTTACGAACTTGAGTGTCCGGGAAATCTTCTATTGGTACACCAGCTAAACGAAGATATCTATGATTGCGATTTTTCGCATCTTTTTCCTCTCTTCCTTTACCAATGAGATGTGAATCTGCATCAAAGATGAAATATGTAGGGATAGAAAGACCCCGAAAAATCACTGTAGGACGGTCTATATTGTTCTTTCCACCCGCTGGGACTACGACTACTCCTAGTTGAGACCAATTCTTTTTCATGATCTCTTGGATCTTCCATAATGTGCCCACTTCAGATAGCCCTTCCACCACTACAACTGCATCTGCAAAAAAGCCCTCGCTCACAATAGTATTCATAACAGGCATTGCACGTGCTCTAAAGCTATCCCTTGTGAAATCAGTGGGATCGACATTACACACTCTTGCTAGCACCTCTGCTGCCTGGTTTAGAGAGAAACGCGTAACAACGCTCTGTGGCACAAGTGAATCTGGTGCGGGCACTTTTCTTACTAATCGAGTTTGGTCAAAACGATGGAGATCTACGAAATATGGTGAATGGCTTGTATAGATAATTTGGTTGCTGGCACCAAGGCCGACTCCTGGACTCTCAGCAAGTTGAAGCAAAAGATTAGCTAAGTAACGGCATCGCGACGGATGGAGATATAGCTCTGGTTCTTCAATAGCTAAAATGAGGTCAGGCCCTCGTGATGATTCAATGCTTTTAGGTTCTGAAACGATAGCTTCTTCGACTGACCCCTCGGTGGTTAACTCCACAGGAACTATCATAGCTAAATGTTGAAGTAAAGTGACAATTAACGCTCTTTGGAGACCATGGCCTTTTCGGCTTATTTCACCCTCAAAACTATCTTCGACTAAAGTTGCTCTTGCTGCAGGAAGCGGAACTTCAGGTGGTTTAACCTCATTCCATCCTAAGTTCAACTCAGAGCCAGGAGCGAACTTTTTAAGTGTTTCGGAAATTGAAGCCCCAAGTTCAGGTAGCTCTGTGAGATTTTCAGAGCTATAGAGTTTTCTGACCCTTTCTTCAAATTCGGACTTGAATTCTTGTATGTCTTTTCTAGCATTAATCTTTCTCAAAACGATCATATCTAAAATCTGATAGATTGCTCCTTTTTTACCAGTTACTTCATCTGAAGCCTCACGAACTGCAGGAACTAAAACATACTTTGTGAATTTGTCAAGCTTGCCACCTCCAATATTTCTGGGACCAAAGAACTGTTCTTCCCGCTCAATCGGTTTCATAAGCTCTGGATGATTGACTTCATATTCACTCATAAGCCGCTCAACTTCATCCGCACTTCGAGCCTTTCCATCCAAATCGGATAACTCACCACTATCAACCAACTCATTCCAAGCATTAACTCGATGTTTTTTACCAGACTTTGCCCTTATCTCAGCAAACTGCGGTATCTGTAAAGCTGCAGCATAATAACGCTGTGTTATACGACCATTTTCGCTCGAAATGCGCTTTGTAACAATCAGTCTATCGTCTCTTATGTATGGACTGAACTCTTCTTTTTCATCCTCACGAAGATCATCATAAGTTACACGAATTTCTATAGGAGAGCCTATATCTCGATCAAAGAAATCTTCTTCAGTTATCGGTGCTGCAATGTCATAAAAAGTATCTATAGCATAAAGGAAAGAGGATTTTCCAGCACCATTCCTTCCTACAATGGCTGTAAGATTATCGCAATCTAAATACGCTTCTCGAATTGACCGAAAGTTCTTCACCTCAATACTTTTTATAAGCATGTGATTCAGCCTCCTTTGTCATCTTACTGGCTGGTTTCGGACAACTCGTTCATATCCGAACTGGTTCGGATATACCACCTCTGGTTGAAAAAATCCTTCAACCTACCAAATTCTTTGTGGCTTTTAAAACACACAATATCTTATTATAAAAATTCTCAAATGTCAAGAAAAAAATGCCATTTTGCACTAGAATATCATAAATGGAGGTTTATGTCTTACTCAGTCGGGTACCGCAGAAGTTATCGGTGCTGTGGGGGAGGGTGAAAAGGTATACCCGCGGGCATCCTCAAGTTACCGCGATTTGTTCCCGAAGACCTCCTTGAGCATAAGTAATAGGCGATACCAACCTATTCTGATCTTGCACATTTCTGAGATATATTGTATAAACAGTATATCAACATCATTGGAGGTGTACAATGGCGACTCAAATGATAGTCCGAATCGATCCTGAACTCAAAACCAAGGTCAATAGCCTCGCCAAGGCCGAGGGTAAAAGCGTTAGCGAAGTTGTCAGGGAATTGCTCGAAGATTACGTCAGGAATCGAGACATAGGCTCATATATTGATGATCTGTGGAAGCGCATCGGTACTAAGTTGACATCTCGCGGGTTTGGTCCCGAAGATATTCAAGGTATCATTCAAGAAGTGAGAGCCAGGAAGTGATCAAGGTTGTGGTTGACGCAAATGTTTTCGTCTCCTCTTTCTTTGGCGGTAATCCTCGGAAGATCATAGACCTCTGGAAACTCGGTCAAGTCACTCTATGCCTATCCAAACCCATCATCGACGAATATATTGGAATTCTTAGGCGTCTTGGACTAGAGAACGAACGAGAGCTAGGTGAATTATTGGGTCTTTTCTCGCGTGGTTTTCATGTCCTTTTCTCTGCAAAGACACCCGAATTGCATGTAGTCGAAGAAGACCCAGATGATGACAAGTTCATCGAATGTGCTGTAGCCTTGAAGGCTGACTTTGTCATTTCAGGAGACAAGAGCCTCACAGCAATACAAGATTATATGGGTATAAAGATTGTTACTCCCAAAGAATTCCTCGGTAGTTACTGAGGGACACTTCCCATATTTTTTCGCCGCCTCTCCACAGAAAAGCGGAAAAAGGGGAGGGCAACGTCCTCCGCGCGTCAGCGCTCTTTGCTCCCGAAGACCTCCTTGAGCAGTTCGGTCACCCGTGCTGAGGGATCTCGGCGGATCTTTCGTTCCTCCTCAGCCACCATAGAAAAGAGGCCATCCAGGGCCTTATCGGTCACGTAGCCATTTAGGTCGAGGTTCAAGCGGTCGGCAAAGGGGATGCTGCGCACCTTGGCCTCGAGGTCCTGATACGTACGGGTAACGCCCACCTTGGACATGGCCGTATGGATGATCGGTTTGAAGATCTCATGGAGTCGATCGTGAGTCTTGTCCTTGAAGTAGAGGGTGGCCTCATTGTCACGACCGTTCAGGATCTTGCGGGCATCTGAAAAGGTCATCTGTTTGATGGCGTCCCAAAAGAGGGCCTTGGCCTCAGGGGCTGCCCGCTCTGCTGCCCGGTTCATACTCAGCTCGAATTCATCCACCTTGGGGCCGTATCCCACAGCCCTGAGGACCTTTTCCACCTTCTGGACCGCCTCAGGAAGCGGGATCCGGATCTTGGGGTTTCTGTAGTACCCATTCTTCTTGGAGATCGTCTTGACGGCATTGCCTGTGCCGATCTGGAGGGCCTCCTTGAGCCCCTGGATGATCTTGCTCTCAGAGAGCTCTTCTCCTTCTAAGGCCTTCTTGATGCCTTCGAGGAAATCCCCTAAACCGGCATGGGCCGAAGGCGTCTGGATAATGGCCAGGGTTATCAGGAGCACTATGGCGAAGAGTTTGCGCATTTTTTATTGCTGGTCTTTATCTAAGCTAGTATTTGTGGAATCACCATCCAACGGACTGACCAAATGCCTGATTCATCTCTTCCAAGGCAGACAATCCCACCCATCTGAAAATTTACTATCCTCTTATTTTCATCTTGACACAGCAGATGAGCTGACAGTTTACTCAGGTGAGGCAAATGACCTACCAACATGATATCTTCCTTTGTTTCAGCTAGACGCTGTGCCCACCTCGAGGGATCGGCAAGGGATTCCAGGCCCTCGGCCTCTTTAACCCCTTCAGGAGGATTTAAATGCTCTGCCAGAGCCTCAGCTGTCTGTCTAGCCCTGGTCTTTCCACTGTGCATAATGCTGATCACTTGGATATTCGTATGCTCAACGATAAAGGCCGCCACCTTCCCGATATCAGACCATCCCTTTTCTGAGAGAGGCTTCTGGGGATCTTCTTCCTCCCGCTTTGGCTCAGCATGCTGCACCAAATACAAGTTCACCTCCATCACCTCCTTATCGCAACTAGATTATACAAAAATTTTAAACTATTTGGTAATACTTTTGGATTCCTTTTAGACCGCCATCTCGCCTAAGGGTTTCGGGCTTTGTGAAGTGCAAAGTCGCCCATTACTATTACTCTTTTAAGAAAGTATATGTTCTTTTGCCTTTTCTCGATAACCTAAACAACCCTCTATTTGTTACCTTAGACACTATTTCATTTTCTTTCATGTGATGGTCATTGCAGGATAGGATTCCATAGTAATCTCCTTCTATTATTTTTTAAAAGGCGATTTCGCACAGCAAATCATTCTATGAATCTCCCATCATCTTTTGATGCTGAAAGTCTATGCACATTTTTCTCAAGCCACCCTGTTTTCTTTGCCTCTCTTGTGTCGAATTCTGGTACATAAGGCTTGATATCCAAAAGGGGAGTCCCATCTACAATATCTACATCTTGAATATGGAGTATGTTCCCTTCAATCCTGACAAGACGCACCACCGAGATGCCTATTGGATTCGGTCTACTTGGGCCTCGCATTGCAAAGACTCCGTGCACTTCGCTGTCCATAAATGGCTTCACTGTTAAGGACACCCCCTTAGATAAATGAAAGTGGTATATCAAAATAAGGTGAGAAAATCCTTCAACATCTTTTAAGCCTTCAGCATATTCTGGAAACACCTCAACTCTTCCATCGATACCCTCGGCACCTGCAGGTTGTATAGGTGTTCCTTTGGGTTCTTTAAAAGGAGAATGAATGACTCCAATTGGCTTGTACGTTATCTCATTCATAATTTTATCCCTCTAGACATGCAATTTCCGATAACTCGTTCATATCCGAACTGGTTTATATATACCACCTTAATATCATAAGTGCGAGATTTTATTCCCTCCTCATCCGGGCGGCAAAGAAGCCGTCAGTACCGTGGCAATGGGGGAGGGTAAGGAAATATTCTCTTTCATCCACCAAGCTCTCACAGCCAGAGGGGAGAAAAGGGGAAACACCCTCGATGCGAAACTCCTTTTGATCGGACAGAAAGGGTTCGACCACCCCTTTGTTCTCCTCCGGGGTGAGTGTACAGGTGCTATAGACCAAGACCCCTCCTTTCTTTACCATGGGGGCTGCCTGTGTCAGGATCTTCCTCTGGACCTTCTGCAGGCGGGGGACGTCTGCCTCCTTGACCCTCCACTTTCCATCGGGGTTCCTCCTCAGGGTCCCCAGACCCGTGCAGGGGACATCGACCAAGACCCTATCGAAGGACTCAGGGGGGAAGGGGAGGGGAGATGCCGCGTCCAGGGCCATGGCCTTTATCATGGAGATCCCCAATCGTCGGCAGTTCCCTTGCAGCAGTGAGAGCTTGGCTGAACTTACATCCACGGCCACGATTTCCCCCTGATCCTTCATCATTTGGGCCAGGTGGGTGGTCTTGCCCCCGGGGGCGGCGCAGATGTCCAGGGCCCTCTCCCCGGGTTGAGGGCCCAGGATGCAGGAGACGAGCTGTGAGGCCTCATCCTGGACCTGAAACCAACCCTCCTGAAAGGGCCCCCATTTGGCCAGGGGAGGAGGATTGCTGAGGATAAGACCCATTGGGCAAAAGGGGGTGGGTCGTGCCTCCACCCCCTCGCCCTGCAGCCGTTGGATGGCCTCTTTACGGCTTCCTTTTAAGGTATTGACCCTTATTGTAAAAGGGGGGATCTGATTATTGGCCTGGCACAGGGCGATGGTTTCCTCCACACCCCACTGATTGATCCATCGGCGCACCATCCAGCCGGGATGGGAGTAGTAGAGGGAGATATGGTGTAGGGGGTCGGTCTTAAGATCTGGAAAGGAGACTTCCTTTCTGCCCTCGGCGATCCCCCGCAATATCCCATTGACAAAGGGAACGAGGTCTTCTCTCCCCATCTCCTTGGCCAGCTTCGCCGCCTCATCGACGGCGGCGTGAGAGGGGACCCGATCCATGAACAGCAACTGATAGATCCCCATCCTCAGGATGCAGATCACGGCACGCTCTATTCTTTGGGGCCTGATGCGGGAATAGGCCGAGATAATCCAATCAAGCCTCCCCTGCCACCGCAGCACCCCGTAGACAATCTCCCGCACAAAGGCCTTGTCCAGATCCCTAAGCAGGGGGTCCTCCATCACCAGCCCATCAAAGAGGGGGTCCATCAGGGACCCCCTCTTCTCCCAGCGGATCAATACCTCTAGGGCCTTTGTGCGCGCTCGATCCATTAGCGGCCGGCCATCGCCTCCAATCTCCTGATGCGCTCCTCTATGGGGGGGTGGGTGCTGAAGAGTCTCTGAACCCCGCCACCCTTTAAGGGGTTGACGATAAGCATGTGGGCGGTGGAGGGGTTGACCTTCATGGGGATTCTCTTGGCCCCAGCGTCCAGCTTGGCCAACGCCCTAGCCAGGTAGAGGGGGTTGCCGGCAAGCCGGGCCCCTCCTTCATCAGCGTGGTACTCCCTGGATCTGGAGATGGCCATCTGGATGAGGATGGCGGCGAAGGAGGCGAGGGTGGTGAGGAGCAGGACGGCGATGAGGTTGGCCACACCTCCCCCCTCCCTGTCATCGCCAAAGCCGCCGAAGATGGCGCTCCAGCGGGCCATGCTGGCGATAAAGCTGATGGCCCCAGCGATGGTGGCGGCAATGGTCCCGATGAGGATGTCCCGGTGGCGGATGTGAGAGAGCTCATGCCCCAGGACCCCCTTCAACTCATCCTCGTTTAACAGCCGCATGATCCCCGTGGTCACTGCTACTGCTGCGTGTTGGGGGTTTCTCCCCGTAGCAAAGGCATTAGGGGCATCGTTTGGGATGATGTAGACCTTGGGCATGGGAAGCCCGCCCCGCTGGGCCAGCTCCCTCACTATCCTGTGGAGCCCTGGGACCTCGGCCTCTGTCGCTTCTTGTGCACGATACATCTTGAGTACGATACGGTCGCTGAACCAATACACACTGAAGTTCATCACAGCGGCCAGGATCAAGGCGAAGATGGCCCCGTTGCGCCCCCCCAGCAGACTCCCAATCCAGACCAGGAGGATGGTGAGTAGCACCATTAGGACATAAGTCTTCACCTGGTTCATACCTTTTACCTCCTTTCCCTTAGATATGGTTTTAGGCTTTTCTCCAAAAAAGTTGCTAAAAAGGCTTCAAGGATTCGAAATGAAGGATTCTAGGATCCTAGTGCATTTCACTCGACCACTGAACCCCTTGGCCCCTGGAATCTTCAGATCTTTTTCATTTTACCCCAATCTCTCCCCAAGGGTCAATCGGTGGCCCCGGGCAAACTCCTTCCACCCCATCCTCCTGCCCCCCTCTATTTGGAGCTCCTCTATGAGCAAAGAGCGCTTGCCGCAGGCCACCTCTATCCCAACATCCAGGGATATAATCTGCCCTGGGGCACCCTTGCCGTCCCCTATCCTTGCCCCGTAGATCTTCATCCTCTTCCCCCCCAAAAAGGTAAAGGCGACGGGCCAGGGGATCATCCCCCGTATCTGGTTCCTGATCTGGGGTGCCTCCCCCTCCCAATGGATCAGGCCGTCCTCTTTTTTTAATATAGGGGCATAAGAGGCCTCTTTTTCATCTTGGGAGGTCGGCTGCAGGGCTCCTTCCTTCAGCCCTTTTATGGTCTCCAACAATAGTCCCCCCCCCAATTCGGCCAGCCTCTCGCCGAGCTCCTGGGCCGTTTCGTCCCTTCTGATTTCCACCTCCTGGGCCATGAGGATTGCGCCCGTATCCATCCCCTCATCCATGAGGTAGGTGGTCACTCCTGTCCTGGTCTCTCCGTTGATGATGGCCCAATTGATTGGGGCAGCTCCTCTGTAGTTGGGCAGCAAAGATGGATGCACGTTTACGCACCCCAGGTGAGGTACCTCCAATACAGCAGGGGGCAAGATCTGGCCGAAGGCGGCCACTATAATCAACTCCGGCTGCAATTCCTCCAAAAGGGCGATAAAATCTTGCTCCTTCACCCGCTCTGGCTGCAGGATTGGGAGACCTAGATCAACGGCGTGTTCCTTTACTGGAGGGGGCAAAACCTTCCTCCCCCTCCCCCGAGGGCGGTCGGGCTGAGTAACCACTGCAACTACCTTTTCAGAAGCGGCCAGGGCCCTCAACGTGGGGAGGGCAAAGGGGGCGGTCCCCATAAAGACCACCCGTAACCTTTTTCCTCCTGAGTCCATTCTTCCTAGAATAATCTATAATCCCCTTCCCCGGTCTTCAGACCCTTCCGCATCATCTTGCGCATCTTCCGCTGGATGATCTCCTTCTTCAGGCGGCTAAGCCTGTCGATAAAGAGGATTCCCTCCAGGTGGTCGATCTCATGCTGCAGGGCAACGGCCAGGAGCCCCTCGGCCTCGATCTCCCTCTGTTGCTCATTGGGGTCATAACCTCGCACTAGCACCCTCTCGGCCCTGGTGACCTTCTCACTGACCCCGGGCACGCTCAGGCAGCCCTCCTCCCCAATGACCTTTCCCTCCACCTCCAGGATCTCCGGGTTGATCAAGGTGATGAGCTCCTTTTCCCCCTCTGGGTGCCTGACGTCCACGATGATGAGTCTTTCGGACACACCCACCTGCGGGGCAGCCAGACCAACGCCAGGGGCGGCGTACATGGTCTCCGCCATCTCCTCGGCCAGGTGGACCACCCGCCCATCGATGTTCTCGATCTTTTTGGCCTTGGCCCGCAGGATCGGGTCAGGGTATATGACTATCTTGGCGACGGGCATCTCTCTATAGACCTCTTTTTCTTAAATATAATAACATAAATACCGAGATTCCAGCTAAGGGAATCCCGATGGCCTGGGTGGTGGAAAGCAGCCCTCCAAGCACGCTGCCACGAGGGTCGCCCCGCAGGAACTCCAACAGAAAGCGCACGATAGAATAGACAAGGGTATACGACCATAAGATCTCCCCGTGAAACTTCTTCCTGCGGCGCAAGAAGATGAGAAAGGCGAAGATCAAAAAGAGGGTTACGGAGCTGTAGAGTTGTGTGGGGTGGAGGGGAATTCCCAAAGGGGCCAGACTTTGAGGGTCTTTGAAGGTAACGGCCCAGGGTAGTAAGCAGGCATTACCATAACAGCAACCTGCGCAGAAGCACCCTATCCTGCCGATGGCGTGCCCGATGGCAACAGAGGGGGCGAAGATATCTGCTACCTGCCAGAGGGGAAGTCCGATCCTCTTGATATACCAGAGACCTATTGCCACGGCAGGCAGGAGACCACCGTAAAAGACCAATCCCCCCTCCCATATCTTGAGCGCCTTTATTGGATCATATGAGTACTCCTGGAGGTTCATGAGCACAAACAGGAGGCGAGAGCCGATCAGGGCGGCCAACAGGACGTAAAAGGCGATATCGATGATCTTGTCTGGGTCGATCCCCTCCCTTGCTGCCTGCTGCCTCGCCAAAAATACCCCTATCAAGAGACCGAGGGCGACCATGACCCCATAGGTGTAGATATGGAATCTCCCGATAGTTAGGAGTACGGGATGCATTTCATCCCTCTCCTTTGGCGGCCTTTTTCCCTCCCCACAGGATCTTTAGAGCCAGCAAGAGTACCCCGATGGTGATGGAGACATCCGCCACGTTAAAGGCGGGCCAGTGCCACCCTTTGTAATGGAAATCGAGGAAGTCTACCACGCCCCCGAGACGAAAGCGGTCGACCAGGTTTCCCATTGCCCCTGTAAAGATGAGGGAGAGGCAGAAGGGGGCCCACAGGTCCCCCTCTTCGATCCTGCGGAAATAATAGAGGATGAGGACCATGGCCACAAAAGAGATGATGACAAAGAGGTAGGAGAAACCCTGGCGGTCTGCCATCAGGCCAAAGGCGGCCCCCCTGTTCAGTACATGGGTGATGTTCAGGACCCCCTTGATGGCCTCCCTGGGTTGATGGAGGGGGAAATGGCGCTCGATATAGAGCTTGCTCCCCTGATCCAGGGCGAGGAGGAAGACAAAGACAACCAATAGGATCCGATACTTCCTCTTCATCATTCCTCGCCCTTGATTGTCCGGAGGCAGCGCTGGCAGATCTCAGGGTGTTCTTTGTTCGTCCCCACGCTCTTATCATAGACCCAGCACCGCTGGCACTTTTCTCCGTCTGCCCGCCCTACCTCCACCGTCAGCTCGGCGGAGCCCCTGTCGCCAACCAGCTCCACCTGTGAGACGATAAATATCTCCCTCAATTCAGGGCCAAATTCCCGGAGGAAATCATAGAGCCTTTTTGGTGCCTTCAACCTTACCTTGGCGTCCAGCGGGTGGCCGATCACCTTCTGCTGGCGGGCCTTCTCCAAGGCCTTGGTCACCTCCTCCCGCACTTCCCATAACCTCTCCCACCTCTCCTCGATGGTCTTGTCGAGGATCTCTTCCACCGGTTTGGGGAAGCTCGCCAAGTGCACACTCACTTCCTCTCCCCCCTCTTTGGGGAGGTGTTGCCATACCTCCTCGGCGGTAAAGGAGAGGATGGGGGCCATCATCCTCACCATCCCTGTGAGGATGTGATAGATGGTGTTCTGGGCCGACCTCCTCTTGCGGGAGGACGACGACGAGGTGTAGAGGCGGTCTTTGAGGATGTCCAGATAGAGGGAGCTCAGGTCTACCACGCAGAAGTTGTGTACGGAGTGATAGATGGTGTGAAACTCAAACTCCTCATAGGCCTTTGATACCCTCTTCACCAACCTCTGAAAGCGGTCCAGGATCCATCTGTCGATCTCCAGAAGTTCTTCGTAAGGCATGGCGTGGAGGTGGGGATCGAAGTCGTAGAGGTTGCCCAGCATGTACCTCCAGGTGTTCCTGATCCTCCGGTAGGCCTCAGTGAGTCGGTCAAGGATCTCCTGGGAGATCTTTATATCGTCCCGGTAGTCCTCCGCTGCCACCCACAACCTCAGGATCTCCGCCCCGAATCCTTGGATGACCTCGTCGGGGGCCACCACGTTCCCCGCCGACTTGGACATCTTTTTCCCCTCCCCATCTACCACAAAACCGTGGGTGAGAACACTGGTGTAGGGAGGAACCCCCCTAGCCCCTACTGCGGCCAGCAGCGACGAGTGGAACCACCCTCGGTGTTGGTCGCTCCCCTCCAGATAGAGGTCGGCTGGGAACCTCAGATCGTCCCTCCTCTCCAGGACCGCGGCCCAGCTCACCCCCGAGTCGAACCAGACATCGAGGATGTCCGATTCCTTCCGGAATTTCTCCCCCCCGCAGTGAGGGCACGTGGTCCCCGGGGGCAAGAGCTTTTGCGCAGACTCGTCAAACCAGATGTCCGCTCCCTCTTGGGCAAACCTATTGGCCACAAAATCTATGATGTCCTTCTTCAACAGGGTCTCACCGCACCCCTCGCAGTAAAAGGCCACAATGGGGATCCCCCAGACCCTTTGGCGGGAGATACACCAATCAGGCCGGTTGGCCACCATACCGTAGATCCTCTCCTTGCCCCATTGGGGGATCCACTTGACCTCTTCGATCCCCTTGAGGGCCTTTTCCCTGAAGCCGTTGTGATCTATGGAGATGAACCATTGCTCGGTGGAGCGGAAGATGATGGGGTTTTTGCACCGCCAACAGTGGGGGTAGGAGTGTTCCATCTCTTCCTCCTTCAGGAGGGCCCCTACCTCGGCCAGCTTTGCGTTTACATGGGGATTGGTATCGAAGACGAACTCCTCTGCGAAGAATTCCACCTCTGGGGTGAACTTGCCGTTGTCGTCCACCGGGGCATAGATCTCTAACCCGTATTTCAAACCGCTCTCATAGTCCTCCTGGCCGTGTCCTGGGGCGGTATGGACACAACCCGTGCCCGCATCGAGGGTGACGTAATCGGCCAGGATGATGACCGACTCCCTGTCGAGAAAGGGATGGCGGCACTTCAACCCTTCCAGCTCCCCTCCCAGAAAGGTCTCCAGCACCTGGTAGTCCTTGATCCTTAGGGTGTCCATCACGATGTCCGCCAGGCCCTCAGCCACTATGTAGACCTCTTTGTCCACCTCGACCGCCACATATTTGTAGGTGGGGTGAAGGGCGATGGCGAGGTTGGCCGGGATGGTCCAGGGGGTGGTGGTCCAGATGATCACCGAGACCTTTTTCCCTTGCAGGGAGGGGTACATCTCCCCTAGATCGGAGACCATGGGGAACTTGACGAAGATGGAGGGGGAACGGTGGGGGGCATATTCCACCTCAGCCTCGGCTAGGGCGGTCTTGCAGGTGGCGCACCAATAGACCGGCTTCTTTCCCTTATAGAGATAACCTCCCTGCACAAACTTCCCGAATTCCCGCACAATGGTGGCCTGGTATTCGTAGTTCATTGTGAGGTAGGGGTTGTCCCATTCTCCAAGGACCCCCAGCCGCTTAAATTCTCCCCTTTGGATATCGATGAATTTGGTGGCATAATCCCGGCAGAGCCTCCTGATCTCGGATTTGCTCATCCCCTCTTTGTCTCCCCCCAACATCTTGTCCACCTCATGCTCCACCGGCAGACCATGGCAGTCCCAACCAGGGACATAGACGCTGTCAAAACCAGCCATGAATTTGGCCTTGACGATGATGTCCTTCAGGATTTTATTAAGGGCGGTCCCCATGTGGATGTGCCCGTTGGCATAAGGGGGCCCATCATGGAGGATATATTTTTCCCTCCCCCTGGCGGCCTTGAGAATCTCGTCATAGAGCCTCTTCTCCTCCCAACTCTTGAGGATCTCGGGCTCCCTCTTTGGTAGGTTTGCCTTCATCGGGAAGGGGGTTTGGGGGAGGTTCAAGGTCTTCTTATAGTCCATACGGCTTCTCCTGTCGGACTTTGTGCGTCGAAAACAGAAAAACAAAAAATATCACAAAGACCGCTCCATATCAATACAATATCAATGGCTTTTTGTCTTTTTCCTTGATCCAGAGATACCGAAGCTCTTTACTGACCTTTACGATCTCATCTCCGGGTCCCACTTTTTTATAGTATTCTCTAATGGTAACGCCTTTTTTTGTATACAAAGGTATCTGTCAACCTCCCCTGGGGGTCCCTGAGCGAAGCGATATCTCCTTTGTTGTTCCAGATGGGATAGCTTGAGCCCCAGTACAGGCGCAGTTGATCCACCCCTTCCACCATATCCCTCCCCGCTCCGGTAAAGAGAAGTAAGGTGTAGCCTGGCCGGAGGATGGCTCGGGGGAAGGTGTACTTGTGTCCCTCTCTGTCAAAGAGGGAAAAACCCATGAGGTTTAGATACCTCGGGGATATGTTGCATATCCTTACATACTCCCCGTTGAGATTGTACCTGTCATCACCTTTGGCATCGGCGTTAAGGCGGGTGATCTTGAGGGGCCCCTTGGGCCCACCTCGGCCCCAGATCCTCAGTCCCTTTGCCCTGGCCTCTTCTTGGAGCCTGCGGAAGTAACGGTAGTGCCGTATCGGCTCGAGGACAAAGAGGTGGGCCAAACCCACCTTCAGGAGCTGGGCATTGGTCATCTCTCCTCCAATGTAGACATAGGCCAGGGTGCGCCCATATTTATCTTTTTTGATCTCCCCAAACTCCAACATCACCAATCTCCCCTTCACCATTCGGGCATTGTAATCCCTAGCCTCCTTCCAAAAGGGCTCACCGCGCTCAGGGGTATTTATCCCCAGATAACGGAGATGACGCCCATCTTCTAAAACTATTGTATCCCCATCTATCACCCTCTTGACCAGAAAGGGACCCTCTAGATCTTGGGAGACCAGGGGGCATACCCAGATGATGCCAGCCAGAGAAATTAAAAACAGAAATAATAAAAAATTACCTGCCTTTCTGCACATCATACGTCTTCCCTGGGCAAGTAAGGATTTAGTAAAAAGTCTACCATATTTCCCCTCCTCGGTAAAACCAAAAGCCCAATACACATTGATCCTTAGGTGGAAGGAACAAAAAATATTGACAAATACTATTTTTAGTATTATAGTGTAAAAAAAACAAAACGGGAGGTCCAAATGTCTTTGAGAAAGGGGATGGTCATAGTAGTTGCCGTAACAATCCTCGGCAGCCTTTTTGGTACGCCCCATATGGTATGGGCCAAGGATGAACCGAGTGCAGAGGCGATAACCCTCGATTTTGTCCTCATCCGACCTGTTGGCGTATTGAGCCTGGCAGCGGGGACGGGCATTTTCATCATCTCCTCCCCCCTTGCCCTCATTACCGGTAGCACAAAGACCAGCGCCAAGAAGCTGGTAGTTGAGCCATTCACCTTTACCTTTGTTCGACCACTGGGGGAATATTAGATATCGTGCAGCCCCTCCCCTGCGGGCTTGGCGTGGGGAAAAGATAACCTTATTTTGTGATTAGAGTTGCCCCTTAGCGATTTCGGAGGGCATTCCAAAGCTCTATGTCCCCCCTTACCCACCTAGAGATTAGCTGGTTTGTGGCCAATATACCTCCGGGGGTTGAGCGATTCGACAGGGGCCTCATCGTCCTCTCCGGCATCATCGCTGACCTGGATGGGCTGGGGATATTCTGGGGATGGAGGTTTTACCAGAGGTATCACCACATATTTCTGCATAATTTTTTGGTGGCTGCCCTGGTGGGTATTTTACCCCTCCTTCTTCCTTTGGAGCACAAGTTCCTCGTCTCCATCTTGTGTCTCACCTCCTTTCACCTGCATATAGTCTGTGATCTTCTTGGCTCAGGCCCTGGCTGGCCAGTGAGCTATCTCTGGCCCTTGAACAGGAGGGAGTGGTATTGTAGGTACCAGTGGAATCTGGTCTCCTGGCAGAATTCTACTATCACCTTCCTGATGATCATCCCCATTTTATGGATAGCCCTTCACTATGGGCGTACCCCCCTAGAGTTCCTTTCACCGGCGATGGATGCCCGTTTGGTGGGTTTTATCCGCACTATTTGGCCTCAGTAGTGATGATATGTTAAAGGATCTCTATCAAATTTGCACAAATTGTAATACAAGATATCCGATTATCCAGGCCTATCCCCGGTGCAAAAGGTGTAACGAGCCCCTAGAGGTGGAGCTGATCACCAAGGGGATGATAAATAGGGGGGATATCTTGAAACAGACCATTTTGGCCAGATACAGGGATTTTTTACCCTTCGAAAGGATCGACGAGCAGGTGAGCCTTGGTGAGGGGTTTACCCCTTTGGTGAGGGCGGGGGAGATGGCCAAGCGTTTAGGGATTGATTCATTATTCATCAAAGATGAGACGCAGAATCCCACATGGTCCTTCAAGGATAGGGGTACGTTGCTCGGGGTGCAACACGCCATCGCCCTGGGCTATAAGAAGATTGGGACCGTATCTACCGGGAATATGGCCGTCTCTGTGGCGGCATATGGTGCCAAGGGGGGATTCAAGACATATATCTTGGTCAACTCTCAGCTTCCAGAGGAGAAGGTCGCCCCGATCACCATATATAACCCCGTCTTGATCAGGGTTGAGGGGGACTACGATGTCCTCTATTACCGCAGCATAGAGGTAGGTGAGGAAGAGGGGATCTATTTTGTCAACTCTGACGTCCCCTTCCGGGTGGAAGGGTCAAAATCCATCGCCTATGAGATCTGCGAACAGTTGGGCTTCGATGTACCGGACTATGTGATCGTCCCGACGAGTTCGGGGGGGAATTTGCGGGGGATCATAAAGGGATTTTTAGAATTTAAAGGGGCGGGATTGATATCAAGGATGCCCACGTTTGTGTGTGCCCAGGCAGAAGGGTGCAGCCCCATTGTAAAGGCGGGCCAGCAGGGTAGGGAAAAGATAGAGAGGGTAATCGATCCTCATACCATTGCCCACGCCATCGAGAACCCCAATCCACCCAGCGGGAACGAGATATTGAGAAAGATGAGGGAGTATAAGGGAATCTTTGTCGCTGTTTCAGATGAGGAGATATTGCAGGCGCAGAGGTCTTTGGCAGGGGAGGGAATCTTCGGCCAGCCAGCGGCGGCAGTCCCCCTTGCTGCCCTGCAGAGATTGATGGACAAAAAGGTGATAACGGGGGACAAAAAGGTTGTTTGCATCGTCACAGGCAGTGGGTTGAAAGATACCAAGGCCCTAGAGGGGCACAGTTTTCGGGTCACGAGCTGCAAGATAGATGAGTTGCACGCGTATATGTAAGGTTTAGCTAACAACAGGATGACGATCAGGGCCAAAAAGAGGATGGCCATCATTGCTAGCTACTTCGCCGGAGAGACCTATGGTCTGCTAGGGCCTCAGATGGCCGCCACTGTCATCCAAGAGAACACGCCCTATGATTGTATAGTCATCGCCGTGGCGCGAGAGGATGACAAGGCCCTCCTTAAAAAGGCCCTGGCCGATTATTTCGGGCAGGAGAGGCCCATTATCGGTTTCTCCACCCTGAGCGGGCGGGATGATCTCTTCTCCTTTGCCAAGGATCTTAAAGATGAGGGGGCCGTCACCATCCTAGGGGGGCCCCAGGCCGATGTGGATTACCTGGGGGAAAAGGGGTGGCGGGATCATCCCCACCGGTTCCGAGGCCTCTCAGCGAATTTCACCTTCTCCTTGCACGGGCCGGCCGAGCAGATCATCCATTTCTTACAAGACCCAGGTGGAAAGGGGTGGCAGGATACCACAGGATTGCTCTATCTCAGAGAGGATGCTGATGTGATCCAAAACCAGAAAAAGGTTTGGGAGGAGAGATTCTTGGGTAAGGTGAGGTGGGATAACATATACAGGGTAGGAAAAGCAGGGCTCATCCCCCTGAAGATCAGCACCGGACAGGTACTGCAACAGATAGGATGTCCATATGCGGCCCGGGAGAGTTGGGTTGAAATAGACTACCCTGTGTCCCTGCCCGTGAATGATGGACAAAAGGTCAAACTCCTCCTCAAGGGGTGTAGCTTCTGCGATGTAGCGGTCGATAAGGGGTTTTACGGGGAATTGGACATTGAGACGGTGCTGGATCAAATTCGCTGCCTTCCAGAATGGGGTGAGGGGAGGAAGATCCCCTTCGAGTTGATCAACGAGAATCCCCTGCCCGGGCTTCCACGCCTGTTAAGAGGAATTAGGGAGAAAGGGCTCAAGCCCTCGCAGATCAACCTTATCTTGAGGGCAGACTGGTTTCTGCGGGGGCAGGAGGCGTTAAAGGAGACCCTGCGGCTGGCCAGGTCTATGGGGGTGTGCATCCTTTTGGCCTCGGTGGGCCTTGAGTCCTTCGACGATCTGATATTGCGCAACCTCAATAAGGGGCTGAACGTCGAGACCAACCTGCAGGCGGTCCGCCTGATGAGGCAGCTCAAGAAAGAGTTCCCCCAGGAATGGGGATACTCCAGGCAAGAGGGGGCCATCCATGGGTTTATCCATCCCACCCCCTGGGACACCAAAGAGACCTCCGCCAATATTCACAGGGTCTTGCTCCAGTATGTTCTTCCCGCCGATATCCTCCCCGAGCATAGCACCCCTTTGATTGTCCATCACGCCTCTGGGTTGGGGGATTGGATTAGGGAGGTAGAGGGTAGGGAGGGGGTGAAGTTTACAAGATATGGTTCGATCATCGGGTGGTGGCAGCAAGAGAAAAAATGATGGCAGCAAACTAAATCCTTGAGGCGAGCCATTGAGAGTTTGGACCTTTGTTTAAGGATGGTCCTTTAACTACGCGGAAAGCGGGAGAGGTCCTTTTGCAAGCCGAAGACGACAAGGACATCCCCCTCCGTTATCAGGGTAGAAGGGGTAGGAAGGAGATAAGAGACTCGGTCACCCCCCTCTTTGGTTTCCCTTTTGATGGTCAAGACCGTGGCGCCGAAGCGCTCACGGAGCTTGAGCTCTGCCAGGCTCTTGCCCACAAACCTCCTGGGGGCGGAGACCTCCAGTATAAGAACTTCTCCCAGCAAGGCCAATCGTTCCGAGCGCATCTTCTGTTGTAGGCGAAAGGAAGTGGCCAAACCAGAGGCCATATCTAGTTTAAAGATCTCCCTGTTATAGGCCTCTATTACATCGCTGCGGCGGACCGTCCCGATCAACTCTTCCTTATCCACCACGGGGATCTCTTCCAGACTGAGTTTCCCAAAGAGCTGCATAACCATATCAAGGGACTCCCTAGGCTTCACCACTGTTACATCCTTGTCCATGAGATCAGAGGCGATGACCACGTCACTAACAGTTTCATAGTCCTTTAGGATAGGCCGCAAGGTCTCCAGGGAGATATGCCCCTGGATGCGGTTGCCCTTTGTAGCTACAAATAGGTGGGAAAGAGAACTCGCCATCATGCGGGTAATGAGCTCGGCCAGGGGTGTCGAGGGGGAGACCAATTCAATCTCCGGGCGCATCACCTGGGAGACCTTCAGGGACTTGAGTACGTTGAGCTCCTTTCCACCGTAGATATTTATCCCCCGCCGGACCAGTTTAAGGGTATATATCGACTCTCGGGAGAAACGGGCTGAGATCACTAGACCTATGGTACAAGCGAACATTAGAGGGAGGATGATGTGGTAGTCGGCGGTCATCTCAAAGATGATGAGCATGGCGGTAATAGGGGCCCGGGTAGTACCGGCGACCACCGCCCCCATCCCCACTAAGGCATAGGCACCAGGGGAGGCAGTGATTTGGGGGAAGAGGGTGTGGGCGAACTGACCAAAGGCACCACCTAAGGCCGCCCCCATAAAGAGGGAAGGTGCAAATATCCCCCCTGAGCCCCCTGAACCGATGGTGATGCTGGTAGCCAAAATCTTCGCCACCAAGAGCCCTATCAAGATGGCTCCTAGCATCTCCCCTCGCAAGACGGGAGTAATCGTCTCATACCCGACACCGAAGATTTGGGGAAAAAAAAGGCCGATGCATCCAATAATCGCCCCTCCAATGGCGGGTTTAACAAAATCGGGCAATCTCCATCGCTCAAAAAAATCCTCCATGCCGTAAAGAAGACGAATAAAGGCATAGGCTACCATTCCCGCTAAGATCCCCAATATCAGGTATAGGAATAACTCGCTATAGTGCAAAAGCTCATAAGGGGGGACCTCAAAGGCGGGGAAGTTGCCTAAATAGTGCCTGGATATGGCAGTAGCAATTACAGAGGAGAAAACTATAGGAATAAATTGGGATGCAGCAAATTCGCTGAGAATAATCTCTAGGGAGAATAGGGTACCGGCCATCGGGGCATTAAAGGTGGCGGCGATACCGGCTGCAGCACCGCAGGCCACCAAGGTCCGCAGGCGTTCCCCTGACACCTTCAGCCACCTGCCGATGACCGAGCCCATGCCAGAGCCGATCTGCACAATGGGACCTTCACGGCCTACCGAACCACCAGACCCAATACATATAGCGGAGGCAAAGGCCTTGGCAAAGAATACGCGGGTTCGCATCCGCCCATTCTTTAAGGCCACAGCCTCCATCACCTCGGGAACGCCATGCCCTTTGGCCTCGGGGGCAAAGAAATATACGATGATTCCCACTATCAGGCCACCTACTGCGGGGATCAGGATCTTTACCCAGAAAGGTGCGCCCAGGGCCATCACCAGCAGATCCTTTCCCTCCATCTGGGTGAAGTTCCCCCATCCCAATTGAGCAAATGTGGCAATTAACTTTCGAAACCCAACAGCCCCATATCCCCCTATTGCCCCCACAATCCCCCCCAGCACGATCATAAAAAGATGCTCTCGACGGGTAAGGGCAGTCGTTATTTGACCCCACCACTCTCTGATTCTGGAAAGTCGATCCTCTCTCATTTTAGACCTGTGTATATCATAACTTCTTTTATTTTAAATAATTGTTTAATGGGGGAAAGTCAACTTTTATTAAAGGATAGGGCCACCAAAGAAAAATCTTGACCTGAGCAGAAGGGTTGCCTTACATTAAGGTTGATGAATTCTCAGATGGGGGAATTATGGCCTTTATCATCCGTTTGCTGAGCAACATGGTGGCCATCCTGATCATCGCCTACCTCTTGCCGAGGGTGGTGCGTGTGGATAGCTGGATAGCGGCCTTAGTTGCGGCCTTCATCCTGGGGATCGTCAATGCGGTCATCCGCCCCATCTTGGTCTTCCTCACCCTCCCCCTCACTGTCTTGACCCTTGGGCTCTTTCTGCTGGTCATCAATGGGTTGATGCTCTGGTTGGTGGCGGCCCTGGTGCCTGGTTTCCACGTAAATGGTTTTTGGGGGGCGGTGTTTGGCTCGATCCTGATCAGCATCGTGAGCTGGGTATTGTCCAGCTTGGTGACCTTCTGAAGGGCCTCGAAAGGTAGGGTATCCCCCATCGGGGGTCCCACGGTCCACCCAGAGGGGAGTGGGACATTGGGAACTGGTTCAGTTGCCCCCTTTCTCTCTTGCTCCAGATGAAACAGGTAGATATCCTGGCGGTGGATCCCCAATTTAGAAATTCCTATTTTAAGGGAGCTTGAGGGACTTTGTCCCTCAAAGTAAAGTGAAGCCCTGCCCTGTGGGCGGGGCTTCACTGCAGATAATAAGGGGCCATTAATTCGTCGAGGTAGTAGACCATAGTAGCCTTATAGAGGATCTTTGCTTTGTTGGGAGCTTGGCCTGTAGGACCATGGAAATCGGCGATATGGCCGCAAAAGACTATATCCATGGTGACAAGGCTGCACTTTTGGTAATGTTTGACCCAGCTGAAAAACTCCTTCTCCTTTGGTTGTGGCCTCAATAACCCCTTGGGGATAAGGACTAAATCTCGAAACCCGGCCGGGCGGAAATCGGGGCCGGTCAGATCCCTGATCTCCCCGTTGATCAGCCAAATGGTGTCTCGGTGTTTTGGTGGGCCAAATTGATGGATGATTATCCCCTCTAAGTGATATACCTTAGACTCCTGTCGGAAATAGAGGGGGGGTTGGATCAGATTGATGGGTGTGGATTCTGACTTCAGGTGGTTTTCTCGGTCGATATCAGTTGGCGCAAGGGAGGTTCTGTACAGGAAATATGTGATAATACCCAGCAACCCAACTATGATGAGAAGCATTCTTGTATTGCTTATGGACACTTACCTCCCTCCTTCTCTATCCACGTGAGGATGAGGGAGCTAAGAGGGCGACCGGCCACCATGGCATCTTACACCTCGAATTCGGCTACCAAGATGGTATGGTCAGATGGTTTTTCCGCAAGTCTCGGTCTCATATCTATGTAGCAGTCTATGGACCTGTCAGCCAGTGAAGGGGAGGCCAGGATGTGATCCACCCTCCAACCCAAACCCCTCTCCACAGCCTTGGGGACCCTGTAGTCGAAAAAGGTATATTGTCCTGGTTCACCGGGGTGGTGTCTTCTGAACACATCCACAAATCCCCATGACTTCACCAAGGCAAAGGAATCCCACACCTCCGGGGTAAAGCAGACATGCCCAAGGAGCCTTTTTGGATTGTGCACATCTATCTCTTCCGGGGCCACATTGAGGTCACCACACCAACTAAGGGGCTCCTCGTGGGAGCAGTGTCTCGCAAAGAAGTCCCTCAGGCGTTTGAACCATTGGAGCTTGTATTTAAATTGAGGGCTATTCCTATCATACCCCTGTGGGACATAGGTATTGACCACGGTGATCCCCGAGAAGATCCCCTGTATCAGGCGATCTCCGTCTGCTGGCCCTCCATCATCGAGGCCGAAAGAGATCTCCTGCGGCTTCTCCAGGGATGCCAATGCCACCCCGTTGTACCTCTTTTGCCCCCTGAAGGCCACATAGTACCCTATATCATTAAACTCCTTAGCGGGAAATTTTTCGTCCTCCACTTTGGTCTCCTGCATGCAGAAGACCGTAGGACGGTTCCTTTGAAGCCACGGTATTATTATGTGGAGACGAGAACGTACGGAGTTCACATTGTAGGTGGCGATCTTAAAAGTTCCCATCATCCTCTCCTCTTTTTTAAGCTCATTTTAACACGAACATCTTAGAACTGTCCCTAAAAAAAGGGATAATGAGCGGGCAAGTATTGAAAAAAGGGCAGCCGAGCAGGCTCACCGAACCCAAGCCGCCGTTTTGAGGTTGGATAATACCCTTTTTAAAAGAGTATGGGGGGAGATTGTCCCATTTTTGTTTAAGGGCAGGAGAAAGGCTTGTCAGACAAGGATGTTTAAAGTTTGTGCATAACTAACAAGAGGAGTAATTTCGCCTTTCAAGTACTTTATTTAAAAATACCAACTTTATGTAACCTACTGTTTTTATTTGATTTTTTGTTCTGCTCATATAATAGGCATCTCTTCATTTATCCTTTAATATATGGGTGTTAAGTAGTTTTCCCCAAGGGTTTTCAACCACTTTTGAACAGAAATTGTTGATTTCCCCCGTTACCGTGGATTATTATGGCAAAACATTTTCCCTTGGACTTTTCCCCTCCACTTTGATAAAAGATATCTTGTTCTGCTAAATAATTAATGAGGTTGATATGGCCATCTCATGGAAGGAGGAGTGTGGGATCTTCGGGGTGTTTGGAAACCCTGAGGCGGCGAACCTGACCTATTTAGGACTCTATGCCCTCCAACATCGGGGACAGGAGAGCGCGGGGATCGTCACCTCCGACGGAAGGGGCCTGTACGCCCACAAGGAGATGGGTCTGGTCTCGGAGGTCTTTGACAAGGAGGTACTTAAAAGGTTACCTGGCCGTAGCGCCATCGGGCATGTCCGCTACTCCACGGCAGGGAGAAGCCACCTGAAAAATGCCCAACCCTTCGTCTTCGAATATTCCAAAGGGGGAATAGCCATCGCCCACAACGGCAACCTGATCAACGCCACAGCCCTGCGTGAGGAATTGGAAGGGGAAGGGGCCATCTTTCAATCTACCATGGATACAGAGGTGATCGTCCACCTATTCTCCCATGCCCATATCGGTTCCACTGTGGAGCGCGTCATCGCCGCCTTAAAAGAAGTAAAAGGGGCCTACTCCCTCCTCTTCCTCAACGAGAAGGAACTC
>JAFDHG010000001.1 GCA_019308925.1 Deltaproteobacteria bacterium | reverse complement strand
AACTGAGAGGTGAGGTGCGCTAAAAATTTGATGCCGTTATCTATCATGTTGATATTAATGAGTTTTATTTATCTCCCACTTTTCTCTTGACAGGAGGCAATATAGGATGTCCCCTTCGTGCCCCTTTTGACGATCGGCAAGGCCCCTTGATACCTGAATTTCAGGCAACAATACAAGTTTCTAAAAGTGCCACCCGCTTTTCATCCCAGTGTGATAAATCCTATTGCAAGTCGTTAGGTGTTACGATACTATAAAATGTAAAATTGATTAGATAGAAGCATCTTCAGTTTCATAGCGTAACGAAAAGCTAAAATTTTAGGGGGAGGTGCACTATAATGAAGTTTACTCGTATTACTGTGGATCCTCTACAGATGGGAGGTGTACCGTGTATCCGTGGTTTACGAATTCCTGTGGCTACGATTGTGGATACAGTTGCTGAGGGGATAGGTGCAAAAGAGATTATTAAGCTATATCCAGATCTGGAACCCGAGGATATTCGAGAAGCCTTACGTTACGCCGCTGAAGCTGTGCGCGAGCGCGAGCTTCCTCTGGTGGTCCATGGATGAAATTTCTGATCGATAACGCCTTGTCTCCCATGGTAGCCGAGGAGCTGCATCGTGCTGGATTGGATGCGGTGCATGTGCGTGACGTTAACCTTCACAAGTCCACCGATGAAGAGGTTTTCGCATGGGCTGTAAAAGAAAAACGCATCATTATCTCCGCAGATACAGATTTTGGCACGATGTTGGCGTTGCGTTAGAAAGAAAGTCCTTCGTTGATCTTATTGCGTCGTGGAACCCCCCGCAGACCTCAAGGGCAAGTGGAGGTTCTTTTAACAAACCTACCGTCTATTCAGAAGTTTCTCAAGAAAGGATGTGTCGTCGTATTTGATCAAAGGCGCATAAGAGTTCGTCAGTTGCCCATCGGTGGTAAAAAAATAGAACAAAAAAAGTGATTGAGTCAAGCTATACTACCCAAGGGTACGCTGTTGAAAACCTTCCCCTTGCAGATGCGCGAATTTGCATGAAAAAAAGGGGGACATTAGTTCTAAAATAACTTGACGAAATAATTTTGAAGAGGGTAAGTAAAGAGTTGTTTTGAACTGAGAAGGTAACGTTGCTGAAAGATTTTGGTTTAAAAGAAAAAGAAGGGATTAGGCGTTCATCCATCAAGGTGGACAAGGATGGGAAATGGTACTTCCAGGGGAGGGAGATCATCCGGAAGGATATCCTCTCCCTCTTCTATGAACACCTCCACTTCGACAAAAATGGGTATTACGTGAAGATAAAAGGAGAGAGGGAATACCTGGAGGTGGAGGATACCATATTCCTGGTACAGGGGGCCGAGCTTGTCAGGGATGCTGAAGAGGCCTTTTTGATCCGCCTCAACGATGGTACCCAGGAGAGACTGGATTTGAACACCTTTCGGATCGCCGAGGCAAATGTCCCCTATTGTCGGGTAAAGGAGGGGAGGTTCCCTGCCAGATTTTTACGCCTCCCTTTTTACCAGGTGGCCCAACACGCCGAGTACGATGAGGAGGCTGACGAATACTTCCTCCTACTCAATGGGGAGAGGTTCCCCCTGAAGAGGGGCTCATAGATCCCTGAAGCTCCTCACCTCTAACCTCTTGCCATCGCTCGTTGCCATAATCGCCCCGTCCAAATCGGTCCGTAATACCCGACAGCCAAACCCCTTGTATCTCCTCACGACCCTCCTACTCGGGAAGTGAAAGGGGTTTCTGAAACCCAGGGAGATGACGGCATAGAGGGGGAAAACTTCCTTTACGAAGTAGTAAGTACTGGATGTCTTGCTTCCGTGATGGGGTACCTTGATCAACTGGGCACGTAACCCCTTGCTGGCCTTCAGCAGCCTTGCCTCCGCCTCTTTTTCTATATCTCCGGTGAACAGCAGGCTATGATCCCCAAAGGAGATTTTCAATACCACGGAGTTATTGTTGACCCAACCTCTTTTCCTCGGTCCCCCGGGCATCCATCCCATGGGGGGATGGAGAACTTCCACCCAGACCCCCCCTATAGATCTGGAGAATCCGTCCTCCGCCCTCACCATCCTGATCCTTTTTTCCTTTATGACCTGCAGGAGCTGTCGATAGGCAGGGGCAGGGCTCAGCAGCCCGTTGTGCCAAAACTCTTGTACCCGGAAGTGCTGGGCAACGAAGATAAGGCCCTTATAGTGGTCGGGTTGGGGATGGGTCAGGACCAGATAATCCACCCCCAAGATGCGCTTCTCCCAGAGGAAGGGGGCTACTACCTTCTCTCCCACGTCGAAATCCCCGTAAAGGCCTCCCCCATCGATCAACATCCTCTTGCCCCGGGGAAATTCTACCAAGGCGCAGTCCCCCTGCCCTACATCAAGAAAGGTTACCTGAAGCCCCTTTTGCCCATAACCCTTTAGCCCCCAATAGGAGAGGTCAAATAACACGAGAAAGAGGATGAGGGCCACGGCCATCCTCCTGAAGGAAGACCTCTTGAGCCAAAGGAGGGAGGCGATAAAGGAGTAAAAGATAACCATCTCCCATGCCGTGGGGCTCGGCAGGTAGAAAGAGGCAAAGGGCAAAGAGGAGATCAACTCCATCGCCCTTATCCCTCCATGGGATAGTTCAGCGGCCAGCTTTGCCAAGAGGGCCCCTAATGAAGGGAATATGGGTATAAAGGGGAGGCAGAGGAGCCCCAAGGGGAGAAGCCCCAACCCCACCAAGGGGATGATGATTGAATTGGATACCAGACCCATGGTGGAGAGACGGTGGAAGTGGAAGGCCACCACGGGGGAGGTGACCACTATGGCAGCAAAGGAGGCGATCAGAGATAAGGCTATCCCTCTCTTTAGCCTTCCCTCTTTTGCGCGGGTCAAAAGGGTCAGGGGGTCTTGAGGGAAGAGGCGGCGGTATAGGGGAGAGATAAGCAGGATGATGCCCAGCACAGAGGAGAAGGAGAGTTGAAAAGATGGATCCCAGAGGGAGGTGGGGGAGATGAGGAGGATGAGGAAGGCGGCGAAGGCCAGGGTGTTGAGGGGATTCCTATATCTGTCCAGGAGGATGGCCACCAGAAAGCAGCAGGCCACGATCCCCGCCCTGATGGTGGAGATGGGGAAACCTGTGATGAGGATATAGCAGAGCAGAGGGGGGAAGGTGGCCAGGGCGGCGACCTTTCTGGTGTCATACCGAAGGAGGACACGCTCCGATAATTTGAGGAGCCCCTGGGCGGATAAAAAGATCAGGGTAACGATGATGCCCAGGTGCAACCCCGAGATGGCGAGGATGTGGACTGCCCCGGCATCAATGAATGCCTCCCTGACCTCCTTAGGGATCTCCCCCCGCTCCCCGATGAGCAACGCCTTAAGCAATCCCCTGCCCGGAGGGAGGGTGTTTTCGTCCAAGAAGGCCTCTATCTCCTCCCGCCAGCGGTCGAACCGGCGCAAAAGAGGGTTTCCTCCCTTCTTGCTTAAGATCTGAACTTGGTCTCCACCCCGTACATATCCTGTGACCAATACCCCCCGGCGCCGCAGATACCCCTCATAGTCAAAGGACCCGGGGTTACGGAAGTTGCGGGGGTGATAGAGTTTGGCCTTTAAGCGTACCAGATAACCATACCTCAATTTTAAGGCAGGGTCTCTGATGGTGATCCTCACCTTTCCTGTGGATGGGGTACATTTATTCCCTTCGTAGATCCTCTCGACCAGTAGATAGATGACGATCTTTTCCCCCTTCCTCTGCGGGGGCCTGTAGATGGTCCCCGTCAACACCACTTTCTTCCCTTCGGGGATCTTCAAGATGTGATGGGGCACAAGGGTGGGGTACATCCTGAGATGAATTAGGAGGGCCCCCAGGGCGAGCAATGAGGCCAGGGCCAGCAACTTAGCTATCTTTTTGTTCTGGCGGCAGAGGAAAAGGAGCAGGGGGAGGGTTACCCCCAAAGATATAAGGGAGATGGACGTGGGGACCCATTCGCCCACCCAGATGCCAGCGATGAGGGCAAGGCTAATGGGGAGGAAGGGGGAGTTGAAACCTTTCCACCCCGATGGGATCATCACCAGACGCGGAAGTAGAGAGGTTCTTTAAGGTGATGATAATGATCCTCGATCACCCTGGGGACCGCCTCCTCGTCTACCCGCTGAACCAGGAAATGGTCGAATTCCTCAAACTGGGCGAGCCTTATCCCACTGGTAGTGGCCAGATCCAAGAAGCTCTGATCGATGACGAACTCTTCCATGGAGGTCTTTTGAAAGAAATCATCCTCCTTTATCTCAAAGAGGATAAAGGTGAAGGTGATGAGGGCATCTACAGGAAGGGTCCCTCTTTCCCTGTCCATGGGTCCCAAGCGGGTAAAGAATATCGCCTCCCCCAAGGCCGAGGCGACAAACTCCCGCAACCTGTAACACCTGATCTCCCCCTCTACCTTGATCTCTCCCGGTACCTTTTGGAGCTTGCGCACGGTGACCTCACGAAAGGGGATGATCAGCTCGCCCCGATAGGGGGATACCACCGATTGAAAGTTCACCTCATAGAGCTGCATCCCTTAATTGTCCTCCTTCCTGCAGGAGCCCCAGTTCCTCCAGTTTCTCGGCATTGGGGAAACCCGTCTCCGGGTCCCATCCCCTGGTGATAAAATACTTCATCAGGGTTTCCTTTACCTTCTCTTGATCCAAGACCCCCCTTCCTGTATCTTGCTGGTAGAAACGGTCGGGAAAGGTCCATCCTTCTATCTTTTCCCCTTCCCTCAGGTTGAACAGATGCTGCAAGTTCCAGATCCTCTCCCCTGCGCGCAAGACCTCCTCGGGGCTTAACTCGAGACCCAGGGTTGCGCGCAGTCCCTGACTGAACAGCTCAGGGCCAAAGGTCCTGAGCACCGGTGGCCTGATGCAGACCCCGGCGGCATTGATCAGGGTGATGAGCTCCTCGGCGTATTTGGCCATCTTGGGGATATCGACCTTGTGTGGTGGCTGACCGAATATCTCCTCCTTGAGCCCTGAGGGGATATCCATTCCCTCAATGAACTCCTCAGAGACCCCCAACTCCTCCTCCAGGTGGTTTCTGATTCCCCCTGGGAGATATTCGGCAGGGGACCTGGCACGGAGGTGATCCCCTCCCCTGACGTTGGTGAGGTAACCCAGGGACCATACATCCCATTTCGCCCTGGGGTCACGCACCGGTATCTCTCCCCCCTTGATGTGCAGGGCATATCCTTCACTCCCCCTTATCTTGGCCGACGCCCGGCGTACTCCCTCGGCCAGCAAGTCCCCAATACCCTCCCGGTGAGCGATCATCTTGATGAGCCGACGGATTCCTCGGACATCACCCCAGCCTACCTCCCCCCCTATCTCCTCTTTCCCCACCAACCCATTTTGGTAGCACTCGATCAAGAAAGAGATGACTCCGGCAGTTGATACCACATCCACACCGTACTGGCTACAGAGGTCAACACAGAGGACGATCTCGGGGATGGACTTGATCCCCAACTTCGCCCCGAACTCCATGTCATAGGTGATCTCCAAGCCGTGGAACTGATAGCCGAGGTGCTCCCCCTCCTTCACCCGGGACCAGTGGGTGCAGGCGATGGGGCAGGCGAAACAGGCAAGGTCTTTTTCCTTATACCTCTGGCCGAATGCCCGCCTCCCCCTAGTATCCTCCCAACCCTCTATAGAGCCTTGGGTGAAGTTGTAACCGGGCAGCGCCCCCAATTTATTATAGGGATCGGCGGCCACCATTGTGCCATACCTTCTGGTGTAGCCAAAGGAATCGTCCTTGGTGATCCTCCTGGTCGCCTCTTGGGCCATTCTGAGGGTCTCCTGGAGGTCAAAGACCTCCAGGGGGTGCTCTCCGCAGACCACTACCGCCTTCAGCATTTTGCTCCCCATGACCCCACCCAGCCCTGTCCTTCCCCAGGCGTGGTGGAGGTTGTTCTGGATGGAGGCAAAACGCACCATCTTCTCTCCCCCTTCCCCAACAGAGGCCACCTGGACGCCTTCCCCTTCCCTTTGGCGGAGGGCCTCCAACGTCCCCCATGTGCTCTTCCTCCAGAGGTGGGATGCATCCTTTATCTGAACCTCCCCATCCCTTATGAGGAGGTAGACAGGGGAGGGGGATCTGCCGAAGATAGCGATGTGGTCAAAACCAGCGTACCTCATCTGCGCCCCCCAATAGAGACCGGAGCTACTGGTCCCCAGCAGGTTGGTAAGGGGTGACTTGGCGGTGACCTCTGTCCGGCAGGCAGTGGGGATGTTTGTACCCACAAAGGGACCTACCCCGAAGATGAGGACGTTTTCCGCCCCAAATGAATCGGCCCCTCGGGGTATGAGATCGTAAGCAAGTCGAGCGTTGATCCCCACCCCACCGATATAGCCTCGACGCAGGGCCTCGATGTCCTCCCACCAGACCTTTTTAGAGGTGAGGTCAATGTTGAGTAGCCTGGCCATCCTCTCCCTCTTCCTGCAGAGACCCGGTGGGACACATCTTAACACAGGCCAGACACTTCTCGCACCCCTGATCTATGCTGATGGAGAAATGGGCCTCGTGTAGGTCTTCCTTTACGGTGATATATGCCTTGGCAGGCCAGAAGGATTTATAGTGGAGGGCGGAACAGATCAGGCTGCAGAGCATGCAGCCACAGCACAGTTCGGGATAGACCTGGATTTCTTTAGGCAAGGTCCCTGTCCCAGAATTTTCTCAGGAGGTCCCTGGCGATGATCACCCTTTGGATCTGATTGCTCCCCTCAAAGATCTGGGTGACCTTGGCATCCCGCATCATCCTCTCCACGGGGTAATCCTTGAGATATCCATAGCCGCCCAGGATCTGGACGGCATCGGTGGTCGCCCGCATGGCCACATCGGAGGCAAAACACTTGGCCATGGCCGAGAGTTTGTCCACCCCGATGGCGGACATCCGATCCCTCTCGTAGACCTTTTGGTTCAGCAAGGCCGAAGCCTTGTAAACCAAGGCCCTGGCGGCCTCGATTTGCATGGCCATGTCGGCCAGCATAAACTGTACCCCTTGGAAGTCGGCCAACTTTTGTCCGAATTGTACCCTATTGTTGGTATAGTCAATGGCGAAATCCAAGGCCCCTTGGGCGATTCCCACTGCCTGGGCACCGATGGCGGGTCGGGAGAGGTTGAGGGTCATCATGGTGATCTCCCATCCACCTCCCTCCTCTCCCAGGAGGTTCTCTTTGGGGACCACGGCGTTCTCAAAGATGAGGTCGGTGGTATCGGAACCCCTCATACCCAATTTGTCTTCTCTCTTGCCGATGGTGAGACCAAAGGTATCTTTTTCCACCATGAAGACTGAAATCCCCCGGGTCCTTTCCCCTGGTCTGGTGGTGACAAAGACGGCGTATAGATCGGCTGCTCCCCCGTTGGTCACAAAGCACTTCCTCCCGTTCAAGATGTAATAATCCCCTTCCAATACTGCGGTTGTCTTGATGGCAGAGGCATCAGAGCCCGCCTCGGGCTCTGTTAAGGCAAAAGCGGCCAGGGCATGGTCATTCGTCACCCGCTCGTAGAACCTCTTCTTCTGCTCTTCATTGCCGGCCACCATCAAAGGCATCAGGCCGACGGAGTGGGCCAGGATCATTAAGGAGCTGGAGCCACAGGCATAGGCAATCTCCTCTGCAATGATGCAGAAGGCGGTGATATCCCCGTCCATACCCCCGTAGCTCTCCGGAAGCATCACCGAGAGAAACCCCTGCTGGGCGAACAGTTCCGCCATATCCCACGGAAAGACCCCCGCCGCATCTATCTCTGCCGCCCTCCTGGCCACCTTAGTGGAGGCGATCTTCCTCACCGATTCCCTGAGCAGGCGATTGCGCTCCTCCTTCATCTCTAAGCTCACCACGTCCATGGCCCAATTTCCCTCGTTGTTTTGTATCTTATAGAAATAAAGTCTATAACACAAAAAGGGGCCCGTTAGCAAGGAAATTTTCCGCCAGCAAAAACCCCTTGCATTTTTGGTAAATGATCATAATAATAAAATTTGGTTCTCTTTCTACTTAGTTGGTAGAATTGAAAGAATTCAATAAGCTCTCAGCTACGAGCTACTTATGCGCATCTTGGTGGTAGAGGACGAGAAGAAGGTGGCCAGCTTTATCAAAAAGGGGTTGGAGGAGGAGTATTATGCCGTAGACTGCGCCTACGATGGGGAGGAGGCCCTCTACATGGTGGAGGTCAACGATTATGACCTAGTGATCCTGGACATTATGCTCCCCAAAATAGATGGTCTGGAGGTCTTGAAGAGGGTGAGGGATAATGGGTTAAGCCTTCCCATCCTGATGTTGACTGCCAAGGACTCCGTGGAGGATATCGTAAGGGGGCTTGATACTGGCGGTGACGACTACCTGACCAAGCCCTTTGCCTTCGCCGAATTGCTGGCCAGGGTGAGGGCCCTGCTCAGGAGGAAGGAACGGGAGCCCCTGGGTGAGCTGAGGGTGGCCGACCTGACGCTAGATCCCTTGACCCACAAGGTTAGCAGGGGTGGGAAGGAGATCGAGTTCACGGCCAAGGAGTATGCCCTCCTAGAATACCTGATGCGCCATGCCAACCGGGTAGTGACCAGGACTATGATCTCGGAACACGTCTGGGACTATCATTTTGACCCCATGACCAACGTCATTGATGTCTATGTAAATCACCTGCGTAAAAAGATAGATCTGAACTTCCCACACAAACTGATCCACACCATCAGGGGGGTGGGTTATATATTGAAGGGATAGAGGAGTATGTTTTTCAAGACCATAAAATTCAAACTCACCCTTTGGTATGTGGTGATCCTGGGGATCATCCTCTCCTCTTTTGGTCTATTCTTGTATTTTACCCTGGCCGATAGCCTCCACAGGGGATTGGACAACAAGATAAAGACCATGGCGGAGGTCATTGCCTCCTCTGTACGCAGCCCCCTGGGAGGAGGTCCTAACATCGCCGATATCGACCGGATCATGACAGAGCACTTCGGGATAAGGCCTTTGGGGAGGTTTGTCCAGGTATTGGACGAATCAGGGAGGGTCGGGGACAGATCGACCAACCTGAGGAATGTGAAGATCCCCATCAGCGTTCAGACCCTGAAGGAGGCGGCCCGGGGGAGGGTGACCTTTGAGACCATCAAGGTCATGGGAAAGTATCCCTTGCGGGTAGTGACCTTACCCATCATAGAGAACGGGAGGATGGTAGGGATTGTACAGGTGGGTAGTTCCCTGGAGGGGGTGGAGGAGGCCCTTCATCAACTCCTCCTCATCCTGCTGATCGCCTTCCCGGCCGCCTTGCTGGTCACCAGTGTCGGGGGGCTTTTTCTGGCCAATAAGGCCCTAAGACCAGTGGACGAGATCACCCAGATCGCCCGCCGGATCGGCTCCGGTGACCTCAGCCAAAGGATAAGGATAAAGAGGGTAAATGATGAAATAGGGAGGCTGGCCTCGACCTTCAACGAGATGATCGCCAAGTTGGAGGAATCTTTTCGCCAGGTAAAGCGCTTCACCGCCGATGCCTCTCATGAGCTCAAGACCCCTTTGACCATCCTCAGGGGGGAGGTGGAAGTAGGGCTAAAAAAGAAGAGGGACCTGGGGGAATATCGGCGGATATTGGCCAGCAACCTGGAGGAGATAGACCGCATGTCCCGTATTGTAGGGGACCTGCTCACCCTCTCCCGGGCGGACATGGGGGAATTCAAATTGGAGCGGGAGGAGGTGGATCTGTCTTACCTGGCCCGGGAGGTATGGGAAGACCTCCAGCTCCTGGCCCAGGAGAGGGGTGTCTTGCTGCAATGCATGGACGATGGCTTCACACAGGTAGAGGGGGACCCCCTGCTTCTGCGCCAACTCATCTTGAATTTGGTGGAGAACGGGGTAAAATATACCCCTTCCGGGGGCGAGGTAGAGTTGAGGGTGAAGGGGGACCGGGAAAAGGGGGTGGTCAAGATCCAGGTCACCGACACAGGGGTAGGGATCGACCAACAGGATCTAGAACGGGTCTTTGATCGCTTCTTCCGGGTGGATAAGGCGAGGTCACGGGACACTGGTGGGACAGGGTTGGGGTTGAGCATTTGCAAGTGGATTGCCCAATCCCATCAGGGCCAGATTGCGGCGGAGAGCGAGCTGGGAAAGGGGAGCACCTTCACGGTAACCATCCCCTTGAAAGATTAAAAAGATTTAATCTTTCTTTAATCGATTTTTAATCTTCCTTGGTTACAATAGAGGCAAAAAGATAGACCGAGGAAGAAGATGTTTTTCAAGTTTGTGATGGAAGGAGGTCATGTTGGGGCAGGAAAGAGTTACGAGATGGTGAGGTATTTTGAGGGGGATGACATCTTCAGCGTCCTTGCCAATGTACTCCGTATCCCTCGCTTGAAGAAGAGGGAGTTCGCCGGAGGTATCAAGCTTATCAAGGAGGTCTCCTGGAAGGAATATATCAAAGGCAAGAGGAGAGAGGAAAGGGACCCCTACCTAAACCGTCATTAACCTCTTTTCACCCCTTACTTCCTTCATTAATCTATCAAATAAAATTAATATAAAAGGAGCAAGGTTATGAGGTATTCTCCCAGGATAACGCTCATTGTATCTTTGATTGTTTCTCTAATCATCTTCCCCTCTCTTTCCCCTGGTAAGGAAATCACCCAACTGCCCTCTTTGGCCAACTTGGCCAAGGAGCTGAAGCCCACCGTGGTCAACATCAGCACCACCAAGTTGGTGAAAAGTCCTTTAGATGATTTCTTTAGAGGTTTTAGGGACTTCCACGATTTCTTCGGGGATGAGTTCTTTAAGAGGTTCTTCGGAGATAGATATCCGAGGGAGTTCAGACAGAAGAGCCTGGGCTCGGGCTTCATCATCGATAAGGAGGGATATATCCTCACCAACCATCACGTGGTAGAGAAGGCGGAGGAGATTAAGGTCAAACTCTCGGACAAAAAGATATATGACGCCCAGGTAATAGGGAAAGACCCCAAGACGGACCTGGCCCTGATCAAGATCGAGGCCGATGGAGACCTCCCTGTGGCCCGCTTGGGTGATTCGGACAGGCTGGAGGTGGGGGAGTGGGTCATCGCCATCGGGAACCCCTTCGGTCTGGAGCAGACCGTCACTGCCGGGATCATCAGCGCCAAGGGGAGGGTGATCGGGGCCGGCCCTTATGACGACTTTCTCCAGACCGACGCCTCCATCAACCCTGGCAACAGTGGCGGGCCTCTCTTTAATCTCAAGGGGGAGGTGGTGGGGATAAATACCGCCATTGTAGCTGGGGGGCAAGGGATAGGGTTTGCCATACCCATCAATATGGCCACGAGGCTGCTGCCCCAGCTCAAAAAGGGACGGGTGGTCTATGGTTATCTCGGGGTCTATATACAGGACCTGACCCCTGAACTGGCGCACTCCTTCGGTTTAAAGGAACCCAGAGGGGCGTTGATCTCCGAGGTGATCCCGGACACCCCTGCCGAGAAGGGGGGGCTCAAGAAGGCTGATGTCGTCCTGGAGTATGACGGAAAAGAGGTGAAAGATAGATATCAGTTCACCAAGATGGTGGGCAGGACCCCTATAGGCAAGAAGGTAAAGATCGTTGTCTTGCGAAAAGGAAAGCACAAGACCTTGTCGCTCACCATCGGTGAGCTAAAAGAAAAGCAGGTCGCCGCCACCAAGCCTGAGGAGATAGATCGGTGGGGTCTGAAGGTCCAAGATGTCACCCCTGAACTGGCCGCCCATTTGGGGCTTCCCGACGATGAAGGGGTGGTGATCACTGAGGTGGAGCCAGGTTCACCTACCCAGGAGGCCGGGTTAAGAGGTGGGGATGTGATCATCGAGGTGGAACACCACAGGATCAGGGATCTGGGTGAGTACCGAAAGTATATAGGGCGTTACAAAAAGAAGAGGACCCTCTTGCTCACCGTGAGGATGAAGGCGCATAACTATCATACCTTCTTTGTGGTCTTGAAGAAAAAGGGCTAGATGACCTTATTCAGGGGGTACTCTATAATCCCCACCGCCCCCTTTTTGAGCAGTTGTGGAATGAGATCCCGAGCCTCTTTTTCAGACATAACCGTCTCCACCGAGACCCAATCCTGATGATATAGATTTGCCACAGTGGGGGCGGTGATACTGGGCAGGACCGCCATTACTTCTCCAAGTTTCTCCTTGGGGACGTTCATCTTCAGGCCAACCATCCCCTCGGCGTCCAAAGCCCCCTTCAGAAGCCTGGCAATCTGTTCTATCTTCTCCCTTTTCCAGGGGTCCCCCCAGGCCTCTCTATTGGCGATGAGTTGGGGATAAGTAGTCATTAATTCCTCTACAATCCTGAGGCCATTGGCCCTGATGGTGCTTCCGGTCTCCGTCACCTCCACGATGGCGTCGGCCAGCCCTTCCACCACCTTGGCCTCTGTTGCCCCCCAGGAGAACTCCACATCTGCCTTGATACCCTTTTCGGCGAAGTACCTTCGGGTAAAGTTCACCACCTCGGTGAAAACCTTTTTCCCTTTGAGGTCCTCAATCCGCTTGACAGGGGAGGTCTCCGCTACCACCAACACCCATCGCGCGGGCCGCTGGGTGGCCTTGGAATAGACCAGATCCTGCACCACCACCACATCTGATTCGTTCTCCAAGATCCAATCCTTGCCGGTGAGGCCCACATCCAGGGTTCCAATCTCCACAAAACGGGACATCTCCTGGGCCCGCACCAAGGTGCACCGAATCTCAGGGTCGTCAATAGTGGGAAAGTAACTCCTGGAACTCAGTGTGATCTTCCAACCTGAACGGCGAAAGAGCTCGATAGTAGCCTTCTCCAGACTCCCCGTGGGTATCCCTAGCTTCAATAGCTTCACCGGTATACCTCCTCCGGATCGAACACCTTCTCACCCACCTCTTTCAGCTTGCCTCCCTCCAGCTTCCGATAGAAACAGCTCCGGTGGCCCGTATGGCAGGCGGCTCCTCCCCTCTGGATTACCTTTAGAAGGACGGTATCCTCATCACAGTCCACATAGATCTCCTTCACCTCCTGAAAGTTCCCCGAGGTTTCCCCCTTGACCCATAGTTGGTTCCTCGACCTACTCCAATAGGTGGCCTGGCGGGTCCTCAGGGTCTGGTCCCAGGCCTGGCTGTTCATGAAGGCCACCATCAAGACCTCCCCTGAGGTGTAGTCCTGTACTACCACCGGGACCAAACCACCCAACTTCCCGAAATTAAGCTCTAGCATCTCCTGTCTCCTATTTACTTCTTTAACATATTTAGTCAGTTATATCAACCACCCCCGACAGATATTCGATCTGTCCCTCTGGGGGCCCTGTACCCTGAAGTGAGGCCGAAGACAGCGTGGGAGCTGAAACATCCTTGAACGTCTCCTCTTGCCGTGATATTTTCACGGTAAAAGTTGTGCAAAAGGAGAAGGTTAAAAAATATGTCCCAGTTGGCCTTTTGGTAGGCAAGCTATGGAACCTAAAGAGAAGACCATATTCGGCTGGTGTATATATGACTGGGCAAACTCTGCCTTTGCCACGACCATCCTGGCAGCGGTACTTCCCATCTACTTTGTCTCTATTGTCCCTGAGGGGGGAGTGGATATCAACATCCTAGGGTTCAAGTTCCATACCTTCGCCACCCCCTTGTGGAGCTATAGTGTTACCATTGCCACGGCCCTCGTGGCGGTGAGCTCTCCGATCCTGGGGGCCATCGCCGACTACTCCCAGACCAAGAGGAAATTTCTCATCTTCTACTGTTATCTGGGGGCCCTATTCACTGCACTTCTGGTCACGGTGGGTTACGGGAATTACCTACGGGCCTCCATCTTCTTCATTATGGCCAATATCGGCTTTGCCGGTGGGAATGTCTTCTACAATAGTTTTTTACCGGAGATTGCCGCTGAAGGGGAGCGGGAATATGTCTCTGGGAAGGGGTTTGCCTATGGGTATTTGGGGGGAGGACTCCTCCTGGCCCTGAACCTCCTGATGATCCAAAAGCACGATTGGTTCGGTATCCCTGATATGGCCTGGGGTTCCCGGCTCAGCTTCCTCGCCGTGGGTATCTGGTGGGGGATCTTTGCCATCCCCACCTTCCTTTATGTGAAGGACAAGAAGAACAGGGTAGTTGAGAATGTTAGGTATGTCCGCCGAGGGTTCAAGACCCTGACAGGTACCTTTCGGAAGATAAAGAATTTTAGAGAACTCTTGAAATTCCTCATCAGTTTCCTCATCTACAACGACGGCATTCAGACGGTGATTGTCATGGCTGCCATCTTCGGCAGGGAGGAATTGGGCTTTGACACCTTGACTTTGATCGGATGTCTGCTGATGGTTCAGATAATCGGGGTCCCCTCCTCCCTTTTCATGGGGAAATTTGCCCAGTGGGTCGGGGAGAAGAGGACTATTTACATCTGTCTGATCGTCTACTGCGTGGTAGTCATCTATGGGTATTTCATGACCAAACCCTTGGAGTTCTGGATACTGGGGTTTCTAGTGGGGTTGGTTCAGGGAGGAAGTCAGGCCATCAGCCGCTCCCTCTATAGCAGCCTCTTTCCCGTCCGTCATTCGGCTGAGTTTTTTGGCTTCTTTGCTATAGCCAATAAGTTTACCTCCATCTTCGGCCCTCTCATCTTCGGATTGGTGGCCAATATCACGGGGTCTATTCGGAATTCCATATTGGGCCTGATTGTGTTCTTCCTCGTAGGCTTAATGATCTTGATAACAGTAGACGTGGACCGGGGAAAGGAGGCAGCCAGGACAGTAGTTATTGAATAGGACCGCCAGTCAAGGGAGATAGAGCAAATATCGTTGCATATCAAGACCGCCTCCGGAGTGCCTCGTCCCTTTTTTGGCTTTGGCCGCAAAATAATTCTTGTCATTTATTCCAATTTGTTGTATCCCAAGCCCCCATGATGGTTTGTATTTATCCCTACCCCTGTAAAATACAGGTTTCAAGGATTCGAGGGTTCAAGGGGTCAAGGGATTGTCATTCACTAGAACCCAAGACCCCTAGGTTCCTAGAATCCTGCCTTATTAGGGGGTTTCAGGGGGCCTTGCCCCCTGAAGTAAGGCCAAAATATCATTTAAGGCAAGAATACCCTTGAGCTTAACTTCATACCGTGGTACTTTCACGGTGAAGATGAAGGATGTGGTAGGGATTGGTGCCCTGAACCTGGACCTCCTGTACGAGGTCGAGGACCTAAAGGTCCTGCAAGAGGGGGGTCCCTTCTGTGCAGGGGGGGAGACCTCTTTGCCCCCAATGGAGTTCACAAAGTTCTTGGGGAGGGTGTCGCAGGTGGGGACCTTGAGATTTAGGAGCGCAGGGGGGTCAGCGGCCAATACTGTTGTGGCCCTAGCCAGGATGGGATTTAAGACAGGGTTTGTGGGTAGGGTGGGCGCCGATGAAGAGGGGGCGTTCATCCTCCAAGAGATGGAGAGGGCGGACCTGTCGCAGGTGAAAAGGGGAGGTAAAAGCGGCATCTGCCTGGCGGTATTGGATCGCCAGAGGGATCGGGCCCTGTTGGTACAACCCCATGTCAACGACTCGTTACGTTATGAGGATATGGATCTCCCCTACTTATCTTCCACCCGTTATCTTCATCTGAGCTCCTTTGTGGGAGAGGGTCCCCTGGAGGCCAGCAAACAGCTCATGAAGTCCCTCCCAACTGGTGTAAGGGTGAGTATGGATCCAGGGGAGTTTTATGCCCGAAGGGGCCTGAAGGAGGTCCTACCCCTCATTCAGAGGTCATCCATCCTCTTCGCGACTGCCCATGAGATCCTCACCCTCACCGGCAAGGATGATTATAGGGCTGGATGCAAAGAGATCCTCTCCCTGGGGCCTGAGGTGGTGGTCTGTAAGATGGGAGAGGAGGGGGCATACCTGTCCTCCAAAGAAAGGGGGATGGAATTCCATCCCCAGGGGGAGGCAGAGGTGGTCGATAACACCGGGGCAGGGGATGTCTACAATGCCGGTTTCCTGGCCGGTCTGCTTCTGGGGAGACCGCTGAATGATTGTTTGGCCTTTGCCCATCAGGTGGCGGCCAAGAGCCTCGGCGATTATGGGAGGAAGCGGTATCCGGATGCAGGGGATCTGAAGGCCATCCAGAGGTGATAAAGATGCCATTTCGTTTCGCTTGGTTCTCCACGGGAAGGGATGAGCCAGCGAGGCAACTACTACAGGTGGTCTGGGAGAAGATCGGCGAAGGCCTCATCCCGGGGGAGATATCCTATGTCTTCTGCGACCGTGAAAGGGGGGAGGGAGAACAGAGCGATCTCTTTTTAGATCTCACCGAGGAACTGGGTTTGAAGGCGGTCACCTTTTCATCACACCGCTTTCGGCCCGATCTTCGCCAGAGGAATTTGGAAGGATGGCGTACCGAATACCATCAGGAAGTGATGGAGAGGATAGCCCCCTATCCCCATGACCTTATCGTCCTGGCCGGCTACATGCTGATCGTGAGCCCTCAGATGTGCCGCAGCCATTCCATGATTAACCTCCACCCCGCCCTGCCCGGCGGACCCACAGGAACATGGGAGGAGGTGATCGAGGAGTTGATTCGGCAGGGGGCGCAGTCTACAGGGGTGATGATGCATCTGGTCACCGAAGAACTGGACAGGGGACCTGTAGTCACTTATTGCACCTTTCCCATCCAGGGGGGTGCATTTGCCCCCCTCTGGGGGGGAGGTCCTTCGGAAAGGGGGGACCTCTTCTGGCGGATCCGTCAGGAGGGAGTGCGCCGGGAGATCCCGCTGATCGTCCTCACCCTGAAGGCCTTGGCCGAAGGAAAAATAAGGATAAAAGAGGGGAAGATCCTGGACAACAGGGGGGAGAAGGTGAATGGCCTCTCCCTGACGCATGAGGTGGAGGAGTACCTGAGGGTTTGAGATGAGGATCTTTGTCACAGACTGCGAAGGCCCGATCTCCAAGAATGACAATGCCATGGAACTCGCCGCCCATTTTATCCCCCAGGGAGAGGAATTCTTCTCATTGTTGAGCAAGTACGACGACTATTTGGCCTATGTGGAGAAGAGGCCTGGATACAAGGCCGGCGACACCCTGCGTCTCATCCTCCCCTTTCTCAAGGCCTTCGGCGCAACGGACAAAAAGATAGAGGAATATTCCCGGGATCACATCCTCCTGATGCCCGGTGCTGAGGAAACCCTAAAATTTATCAAGGGGAGGATGCCTGTTTTTATCATCAGCACCAGCTACGCGCCTTATATCAGGGCCCTCTGTGAGGTCATCGATTTCCCTCTCCAGGAGGCATATTGTACCAAACTAGAGCTCGACCGCTACCCTCTACCTCCAGAGGAGGAGGGTTATCTGCGAAATGTGGCAGAGGAGATTGTCCAAATGCCGATGATCGAATGGTGGGAGGGGGCTAAGGGACCTGCTGAGCTTCCTCCACAGGGGAGGGATGCCGTTCAGCGGCTCAACCAGATCTTCTGGAATGAGATGGCCGGTATGAGGATTGGGAGGGTCTTGGAGGAGGTGGACCCGATAGGTGGAGAGGGCAAGGCCGCTGCCTTGAAGGATGTTTTGCACAGGACCGGGAGTGACCTATCTGAGGTTTTGTATGTGGGGGATAGCATCACCGACCTCCAAGCCCTAAAGTTGGTAAGGGAAAAGGGGGGATTGGCCGTTTCCTTTAATGGAAACTCCTATGCCATCCAGGGGGCACAGGTGGCCTGCCTGGGGCAGGATACGGGGATTATCTCCATCTTGGCACAACTTTTCGCTGAAAGGGGAACGGGTTCGGTACTGTCCATACTAGCCCGGTGGGGCGAGGAAACATTGCGCTCTGCTGGGGTAGAGGAAAGAATGTTGATCCACTTATTGGGTGCCGAAGTAGGGGAGATTACCCCCGAGAATCAGACCCTCTGGACGGAAAAGAGCCAGCGCATTCGTCACCAGGTGAGGGGGATACGTATAGGGTCCCTTGGATAAGGGGTATCATGAAGAAAGAATCCTTGTTTAACCTGTTATTCCTAGCACTTGTCATCCTTGCCTTTTATCTCTTTTACCGCATACTGTCCCCTTATCTCTCAACCCTAGCTTGGGCCGTTATCCTCACTATCATCTTTTACCCCCTCTTTAAGGTGGTTAACAACGCCTTCCACCATCGGCGGGGATTGGCCGCCATAGCGATGACCATCGTAGTCATCGTCGTCATCATTATCCCCTCGGGTTTCCTGCTTAACCTCATCGCCAATGAACTGATAGACGTATACAATTACTGTGAACAGCTCGTCAAAGAAGGAAGGCATATAGCGTTTCTAGAGGGTTTGAAGAAATTGAGCCTCTTTCAAAGGATTTGGGAGGTGCTGGATCGCAATTTTGATCTCTCCCAAGTAAACCTCAATACGCTCCTGCTGGATAATCTGAAAAAGCTGAGCCTTTATGCAGCCGGCCAGACCTCCAAGTTCATCAAGAGGCTCTCCACCGTTATCTTTCAATTCTTCCTGATGTCCCTAGCGCTCTTCTTTCTCTTCAGGGATGGTGAGAAGGTTATGGAAAAGATAAAGGCCCTTATTCCCTTTTCCTCCAAAGAGAAGGAGAATATCCTGAGGAGGATGGTCGAGATGATCCAGGCTACTATTTATGGAGGGATTGTGGTGGCCCTGGTTCAGGGGGGGTTAGGGGGGTTGGGTTTTTGGATCTTAGGACTCCCTGCCCCTCTCTTTTGGGGGGCGGTGATGACCTTCCTCTCCTTTCTCCCCGTTGTGGGTTCCTTCTTGGTCTGGGTCCCTGCCGCCGTGATCCTCTTCGTCCAGGGGTCCTACATCAAGGCATTGATCCTCTTCGGTTGGGGTGCGATTCTGGTGAGCCTATCGGACAACTTCCTCCGCCCCCTCCTCATCAGCGGAAGGACCCAAGTCCACACCCTTTTGCTCTTTTTCGGCATCTTAGGTGGGCTGAAGGTCTTCGGCTTCTTGGGGTTTGTTGCGGGGCCCCTGGTCATCACCATCTGTCTGGCCATAATAGATATCTACACCTCTGCCACCGATAAAACTGAAGCCTAACGAAAAATCACATGATCAAACGCTATAGAATCTCTGGGCGGGGAGTTCCAGGCAGGTGAGTTTCCCCCCGTAGACAATCCCAGTATCTATGCCGATCTTATTGGGGGCCACCAATACCCTCTGCAGGGGGGTGTGTCCGAAGATCACCAACTTACCAAAGTTGTGGGGGGAGTAGATGAACTCCTCCCTGATCCAAACCAACTCATAGGGGTCCTGTTCTTCCAGCGGAACCCCTGCCCTGAGCCCCGCGTGGACGAAGATGTATCTATCCGTCTCGTAATACAGGCGCAGCGAGGTAAAGAAGTCGAGATGCTCTGGGGGGATATGGAAGTTTCCCCCTTGAGAATAACTCCTGATGGTAGAGCCACCTCCATTATAGAGATAGAGGTCGTAGTTCTTCCCATTGAGGACCCAATCGAGGAACATGTCCTCGTGATTCCCCTTGAGACATACCACCTCGCTGACCTCTTTCTTTATCTGGAGAATGAAGTCTACTACCCCCTTGGAGTCGGGTCCACGGTCGATGTAATCCCCCATAAAGACCAGGGTATCCTCCCGCGGGTTCAGCAAAGGCCTAATCTCCTCCACCAACCTCTCCAGGTGGGAGAGACAACCGTGGATGTCCCCAATGGCGAAGACCTTCTTTACCTCCCTTTCACCCACCAATCCTCATCCTCCTTCTTGAACCACCAAGCGGAGAAATCGGTCTGTAGGATGGCCTCAGCTAACCTTCTGCCCACCTCCGTCTTTAACCTCTTGGCGTTATAACGGAGCCATTCGTCCGCATATCGGCTGCCCAAGTCCTTGTGCTCTTTGAGTTGCAGCAGCAGCTCCAGTTGGTCGGCGTCGTTGGATAGAAGGGCCTCCTGCGTCTGTTGGGCGTTGAACTCCGCGATCAGACCTTTGATCTCCTCGGCAAAGGGAAGTCCTACGGTCAGATCCTCGGCCGCCCTCTCTTCATCCACCTGGACATACTTCTTATAGACGTAGTTCTGGTCCCCTGTCCTGGCCTCAGGGAGGTCGTGGAAGAGGCACATCTTTACCACCTTAAAGGTGTCAACTCCCTCCTCCAACTGGGCCAGCACATATCCGATAAAGGCGGTCCTAAATAAGTGTTCGGCTACTGACTCCTCTCCAGTGCCCAAAAAGTGGTAACCAGTTCGTGGGGTCCTCTTCAGCATCCCCACTTCAAAGAGGAGATCCGCTATCCTCTTCACTTGCCCTCCTTACTCAAACCCTCATGTGGGTTTGCCCTCACTTCAGCCTATGTAAGATACAGGATTCAAGGACTCTAGGATTCGAGGGGTCTAGTAAAAATATATTTTGAATCCCGGAACCCTTGACCCCTAGCCCACTGAAGTAAGTATAAAAATATATCAAGGCCGAAACGGCTTACAGGATCAATTTTACCGTGAATGAGTTTCGCAGTAAGAATTTCCCCTTTTAAGATATACCACCCCTGGATTTTGTCAACTTAGTATTGTTTGAGCCCCAATTTGAGAGGGATTTCAGGTAATTGTCTTTTCCCCTGGGTCGTGGTATAAGGACCTACACTTCGGATCAGGGGAGATAAGCTGTGGGGGAGAGGGTTCTGGTCACCGGGGCCACGGGGTTTATCGGGAGTCATCTCGTGGAGGAGCTCCTATGGAAGGGGTACGAGGTAGCGGCCTTAATACGCACCAGCAGTGATCTGCGCTGGTTGAGGGGTAAAAAGGTAGAATTCATTTACGGAGACATCCTTGAGGGGGGAGATCTCCCCCCTCTCGAGAGATTTTCCTATATCTTTCACCTGGCCGGGATCACCAAGGCCCTGCGCAGGGAAGATTTTTACCGAATGAACCAGGGGGGTACAGAGAAGTTAATGGCTGTGGCAAGGAGGGCTGGAGGGGTAAAACGCTTTGTCTATCTCTCCAGCCAGGCTGCTGCAGGCCCCTCCTCACCGGAGAGGGCGCTCAGGGAAGAGGACCTCCCTTCCCCTGTTTCACCTTATGGGGAGAGCAAATTAAAGGGGGAGGAGGTGGTCCTGAGTTGCCAAGATGAAATCCCGGTAACGGTGCTGCGCCCTTGTTCCATTTATGGCCCCAGGGATGAATATATGTACGAATACTTTAGGATGGTCACCAAGGGTTTTATCCCCTTTATCGGGAGAGGACCGGTATTTTTGAGCCTCTGTTATGTAGACGACCTGATCTCCGCCTTGATCTTGGCCATCACACGGGATCATCCCTCAGGAGAGGTCTTTTTTATCTCAGATGGGGAAAAATATTCTTTGGATTTTTTCTCAGATGTGGTATCTTTTGCCTTAAACATCAGGTCGAGAAAGATCTACGTTCCGGTGTGGGCCGCTTGGCTCTATGCCCTGGGAGCAGAGGGCTTGGGATTTTTTAGGGGCAGGGCAGCTCCCTTTAATCGGAGCAAATATGCTGAAGCCATCCAACGAAATTGGGTCTGTGATATAACCAAGGCGAGGAAAAAGCTGGGGTATCGCCCTCGCTTTCGCCTGGAGGCAGGGGTGAAGGTTACCCTCCAGTGGTATAAAGAGAAAGGGTGGCTATGAGGGGGTACTTGTAATGGACATATTTGCCAAGTGCTACGAGTTCACCAAGGTGGAGGAGGCCAAGGCCGCCGGTTATTACTTCATGTTCCGTCGGATAGAGTCTGCCCAGGATACTGAGGTGATCGTCGATGGCCGAAGGCTCATCATGGCGGGTTCCAACAACTATCTGGGGCTCAGCAACCACCCCAAGGTAAAGGAGGCGGCCATCAAGGCAGTGCAGAAGTACGGGAGCGGCTGCGCGGGTTCTCGGTTCCTCAACGGCAATCTGGACATCCATGAGGAATTGGAGGAGAAACTGGTGGCCTTCTTCCGGAAGGAGGCCGCCGTAGTCTTCGCCACCGGATATCAGACCAATCTCGGCACCATATCTGCCCTGGTGGGGAGAAATGACGTGGCCATCCTGGACAAATTCGACCATGCCAGCATCATCGATGGGTGTCGCCTTTCCTTAGGCGGGGTAAAGAGGTTTCGCCATAACGACATGGAGGACCTGGAGAGGGTGTTGCGGAACACATCCGACAAGGAGGGCAAACTCATTATTGTGGATGGGCTCTTCAGCATGGAAGGGGATATTGCCCCGCTGCCCGAGATTGTACCCCTGGCTAAGAAGTATGGGGCCCGGGTGATGGTGGATGATGCCCACGCCATTGGAGTACTGGGCGAGCAGGGCAGGGGGACCCTGGAACATTTCCACATGGAGGATGAGGTGGATATGGTCATGGGGACCTATAGCAAGACCTTGGCCGCCATCGGAGGGTTCATCGTCGCCTCCAAAGAGGTGGTGAACTACGTCAAACACCTTGGTCGTTCTCTCATCTTCAGCGCCAGCCTCGCACCCGCCTTGGTGGCGGCGGTGAGCGCCGCCCTCGATGTCATCTTAGAGGAGCCCGAGTTAAGGGAGAGACTCTGGTATAATGCCCACAAGATGCTCAAGGGGTTTAAGGAACTCGGCTTCGACACCGGGACCAGTGAGACCCCCGTCATCCCCCTCATTATCGGGGACCAGATGCGGACCTTTGAGATGTGCAGACTCCTGCAGGAGTATGGGGTATTTGTGAACCCAGTCATCTCCCCTGCTGTCCCTCCTGGTAGGGAGCTGCTGCGTACCAGCTATATGGCCACCCATACCGAGGAGCAGTTGGACAGGATTCTGGATGCCTTTGAGCGGGCAGGGAGGCAACTGGGCGTTATCTGAGATGTCCGCAGGGGGGGTTGAGATAAGGCAGGTCAAGACCAAGGGGGAGCGCACGGCCTTTTTCCGTTTCCCTTGGCAGATATATGGGGGAGACCCCCAGTGGGTCCCCCCATTGCTCAAAGAGCAGGCCTTTTTCTTGTCCCCCAAGAACCCATTTCTCCGACACGCCGAGATCATCCCGTATTTGGCAGTAAAGAGGGGTGCCATAGTAGGGCGCATCGCCGCCATCATCGATGAGAACTACATAGATTTCCACCGAGAGAGGGCAGGGTTCTTCGGGTTTTTCGAGTCCATAAAGGACCTCGAGGTTGCCCGTACCCTATTGGATCAGGTAAGGGGTTATTTGCGAGAAAAAGGCTTGGAGACGGTGATGGGGCCGGTGAACCCCTCTACCAATCATGAATGCGGTCTCCTCGTAGAGGGATTTAATTCTCCCCCCTTTTTGATGATGCCTTACAATCCCTCCTATTATCAGGAACTACTGGAGGGCTGCGGCCTGCAGAAGGCCAAAGACCTCTTTGCCAACCTCATTGTCGACGATGGGAGCATCCCCGCGCGCCTTCCGCGGATCAGCGAACGGGTCAAAAAGAGGTCTACAGGGCTTAATATTCGCCCTATCGACCTAAAGAGGGTTGAGAACGAGGTGGAGGGGGTAAAAGAGGTCTACAACGGGGCCTGGAGGGACAACTGGGGGTTTGTCCCGCTGACCGATGAGGAGATGGACCTGATGGTCAGAAAACTGAAACCCTTGGTGGTTCCTGACCTGGCCCTCTTTGCCGAGATAGGGGAAGAGACAGTGGGCTTTGCCCTGGCGCTGCCCAACTACAACCTCATCCTCAAGAGGCTCAACGGGAGGTTGGGCCCCCTGGGCCTTTTGAAGTTCCTCTACTATGCCCGCAAAATTGATGAGATCAGGGTGTTGATCCTGGGGGTCAAACCCGAATACCAGAAGCGGGGGATTGAGGCCCTCCTCTATCTGGAGATCTTCCGGCGGGGACAGGCCAAAGGGTATAAGAGGGGGGAGATGTCTTGGGTCTTGGAGGACAATTACCTCATGCAGAGGGGGATAGAGGCCTTGGGGGGGAGGAGGTACAAGACCTACCGGATCTATCAGTCTCCCCTCTGACCCACCACTTCCAGAGCCTGGGGCCGACCAACAGGGTCCCCCCTGCGAAGACAAATCCTGCCGCTATATCTATTACATAGTGATATCTCAAATAAACGGTGGAAAAGATGAGGGCGATGACGATGGGGAGATAGATACAGAATAGGGGACGTCTGTATTTAAAGGCAAACCAGAGGGAGATCAAGACCATCTGGGTATGTCCGCTGGGGAAACAATCCCTTTTGTTATGTTCCAGGATGTCGAGGATACGGATGACGAATTCCGTCATGGCGCCTCCATTTAAAGGGGTTGTCTGCAAGGAGGCCAAGGTGAACCGAGGGCCTATGGCAGGCATGGAGATATACCCCAAAAAGGAGATATAATATCCCAGCAAGAGGGTGAAGACGGTCACGGAAAATTCTTCCTCCTTTCCCCAGAAGTAGAGGATGATGATCAAGATCACCGGGATGAAGTAATATGAGGCATAGACCAGAGAGAGCAGATCGGTCAGCCAGGAGCTAGAGAACCCCTCCAGCCAGATAGTAGGGTGCACCCCAAAGAGGGCCAGGTCAATCTTGATGAGGAGGTCATCTATATCAGGGCGCAGATAGGGGATGAGGTCTCCCAGCCCCTGGTAGATGGCGATGGCAAAAAAGATGGGGGAGAAGTCGCATATAAAGCGGACTGTCCTCATTTCCTCCCACCTCCTTCTGACCTTTGACAAGGCCAATGCCAGCAGGACAAGGGGAATGAATCTTGCCAGCAGCCTCCACCCTTGGGGAAATCGGGGGTAAAAGAAGATGACTAATAGGAGGACGATCCCTAGGAAAATGGTGGTGAGCCCCTCCAGAGGGGGTAAACGACGCATCCCTTTCTTTCCCTTTCAAGAATCATCATCGTATAACACCAAGGGGTGGAAAAGTCAATGTATAGCCCTCATCTTGGCAATCTCCCTCCTTTTTGCCCCTGCGGCCTTGGCACAGGAGGATGTGGGCCCGAGTTATGGCGACACCATCATTGTTGGGTCTATAGGGGATGCCAGCAACCTCATCCCCATGCTGGCCTCGGACAGCCCCTCTCACACCATCTGTGACCTGATCTATAACGGATTGGTGAAGTACGATAAGGACTTGAACCTTGTGGGGGACTTGGCCGAAGGCTGGGAGGTCTCCCCCGATGGCCAGACCATCACCTTTCACCTGCGACAAGGGGTGAGGTGGCATGATGGTGCAGAGTTCACGGCCGAGGACGTCCTCTTTGGGTTTCGCACCATCACCGACCCTAAGACTCCTACTGCCTATGCAGGTGACTACCTAGAGGTGAAGCAGGCCGAGGCCCTGGGTAGGTACACCTTTCGCGTCACCTACCGGGAGCCCTTTGCCCCAGGGCTGGCGAGCTGGGGGTATCTGGTGGTCCTCCCCAAGCACCTACTGGCGGGGCAAGATATCACCAGCAGCAGGCTCACCCGTCATCCCATAGGGACAGGACCTTATCGGTTTAGGGAATGGGTCACTGGAGAAAAGATCGTCCTAGAATCCAATCATGACTACTTTGAGGGGAGGCCATATATCGATAGCTATATCTACAGGATCATTCCCGATCCTGCCACCATGTTTCTCGAGCTAAAGGCAGGGGGGGTAGACTGGATAGGCCTCACTCCCATCCAATATCGGCGCCAGACCAATTATCCTGCCTTTGAAGGGGAGTTTCACAAGTACAAATACCTCCCCTTCTCCTACACCTACCTGGGATATAATCTATTGTGTCCCAAATTTCAGGACAAGAGGGTGCGCCAGGCAATCAGTTATGCCATCGACAAGGAGGAGATCATCAAGGTGGTCCTCTTGGGTTTGGGCACGGCCGCTACTGGTCCCTATAAGCCGGGGACCTGGTACTACAACCCCCATGTAAAGAGGTATCCCTATAACCCAGAGCGGGCAAGGGAGTTGTTGCGGCAGGCGGGCTGGCAGGACACCGATGGCGATGGCTTTCTCGATAAGGGGGGGATGCCTTTTGAGTTCACCATCCTGCTCAATTGGGGGAATCAGAGTCGTCTTAAGGCGGCGGAGATCATCCAGTGGCGCCTACGGCAGATAGGGATAAGGGTAAAGTTACGGGTCATGGAGTGGGCCTCCTTTATCAATGAATATATCGACAAAAAGAGGTTTGAGGCCGTCATCCTGGGGTGGAGCATGGGGGTAGACCCCGATCAATACGACATCTGGCACTCCAGCAAGACGGATTATAAGGAGCTGAACTTCATCTCCTACAAAAACAAAGAGGTGGACGCCCTCTTGCTAAAGGCCAGAAAGGTCTTCGATAGGGAGGAGAGGAGGAAGTACTATTTCCGCTTCCAGGAGATCTTGGCGGAGGAGCAGCCCTACACCTTCCTCTATGTACCTTATGCGCTGCCCGCGATCCATGCCCGGTTCCGGGGGATAAAGCCCGCCCCTGCAGGGATCACCTACAACTTCATCCGCTGGTATGCCCCCAAGAGGGAACAGAGGTTTTTGCGCTAGGAAATTATCTTAGCAGCCCACAGATAGCCAAACCTCTTGAATTGGATGACAGGGGTTTCCTTTATACCAATTTCTTAAATTCCTTCACAGTCAAACCAGTTTGCCGCATAATTGCTCTCAAAGTACCTTTAGCAATTTCCTTATGATCCGGCACAGTCAATCTCCTATAAGGAGGATTTATATTTCTAAGAATGATATGACTCCCTGTGTGGTGATCAATAAGATACCCTATGTTTTCCAATATCTTACAGAGTTGCCTGCCAGAAACTACGGGTAATTTAGTCATACTGCTACTTCTACAATCTCTTCTTCAATTGATGGTGGCACAGGTTCATTGTGTTTTTTTAGACTTTCTAAATAGCCTTTAATGGCATCTTGAATATTTTTAAGGGCTTCTTTTCGGTTTTTACCTTGAGAAATACATCCTGGCAAAGAAGGGCATTCAACAGCGAACATCCCATTTTCGTCCTGTTCAATCAAAACTCTGTATCTCATCTTTACACCTCCTGTTTAATAAATCATACTGGCCGTTACAGGGGACGAAAAGAGATGACCTTTTCGCCTGCGAGAAATCATTTCTCTTGACCCATGGGCTTTAATATACGTTGGGCGAAGTGGCAAATACAATTTATTGAGCATTGAATGGTGGCAGTTCACCATGGTCCTCCTGATATGCATTTAGTAACTCTCGCTCTATTTCTTCACACTTCTCAGCATTATCGACTTCAATCCAAGAAATTTGAAAAGTGTTAAATCGCAATAGCCAGTCATGAATCTTTTTGTTTGTCCTTTGGTTTTTATACCCCTTGAAATATAAGGAGATCCTATTTTTCAAAGATTGTTTTGGTGCATGCCCAATACAAACTATATCTGAGGTTTTTAAGTATCTGCCAAAGTCACACCTGTCTCGAATTACATAAGCACCATTCTTATCAGGTAAAGTGTTTCCTAACTCGGCTTCGTTTGTAAGCCGAAAATCAACCCAATGTTTAAATCCACGGTGTCTCAGATCGAAGCTATGCATTTGTGTTTACCTCACCAATTCGCCATTTCGCCTAGCGGTTTCGGGGTTACCGAAGTCGCCGCAGGTGATCTGCACGAAGCATAGCGAAGTCGGCAACACCGTGTTAGCCGACCCGAAGGGCAAGCGACCGAAGGGAGCGCATAGTTGACTGCTAGCTTATTCATATCGAATATCATCTATGTAGAATGTCAAACCATTAGGATTTGCATCCCTTGTCGCTACCCAGGCAAATGCCCCTATAACATGGGAAAGGTTTTGCCCCGATAGACTAATCTCGTACCTTGCCCAATCTCTTGGGAGGCTAATACGCCCTCGCGAAACTTCAAAACTGTCTCGATAACGCTTGTTGGGGGCTCTAATTCCTCCCGCCTTAAATTCAACTATTTCGCCACCTATTTCCCCCTTTGCCCAAAAGACAATTCTTGTAGCTCCTACAATCTTCGATCCTGGTTGGTCACCCCAATTACTATCAGGGTACTGCCAAAAGATACCTGCCCAACCCTTCGGGCCTGGCTGACACCTTATCTTGATGCAAGCACTGTCAGTATCGCCAAGACGAGGGCTTTCACGAAAGGTTGTATTGAGTTGGATGTACCTTGTGCCTGATTCCCCATCTCCCATCCATCCTGAGGGATAAAAGTAGGAAGGCATGTCAAAAGGAGCATGGAGGGTTCGTAGTGGCTCCTTTCCAGATACAATTCTGGTAATGACTGTACTCCCGACAGCTCCTATGATTATCCCTACTACTATCCCTACTACTATGGGTGCAACTTTTCTTTTCGTAATCACGGCTGATATTATCCCTCCTATCGCTCCTAATTATTGCTGCCCAAACTGCTGGATGAATGTCCACCATAGTATCCTCCTTTTTAGCATGCCAAAAAGCTGGCAGTCAATTTCGTGAAACGGGGCTCGGATGTGCGAAGTTGGCCCTTTGAGGCAATTTTTGTCGCAGGCCGTACGCCCGAAAGATGGGCGAAGCGGCCCGTCTTTAGCAGTGGGGGCAATCCTGGTAAGAGGTGGCCTGCAAGCTTCGCACAGCCGTGCCCCGATGAGCAAAATGGCCAAAGGGCCTGTTTGGTATTTCTTACCATTTCGGCTTCCCTTGATTATCTTTATCCATTTTAGCATAAAATTTTGAGGATAAATAGCAGGGGGGTCTCCTTGACAGGGAAATGGATTCTCTGGAGAAGATTGGCTGCATATCTGTTAGATAGGTTTTTTTGCCCACCGCCAAGGAAGGAGGTGAAGCCGGACCATTTCGCACATCGGCTTCCAAACAAACGAAGTCACAAAGTGATTTTGGCGAAATGAAGCTGTTTGTTTGGTGTTACACGCTGCTGGGCCATCTGATTTTTGATTCCACATCCCAATTGCTTAAGATCACTCAAGTATTGCTTTCAGTACTTCTTGGGCAATTCCTATAAGTTGAATATTCTTGCTCTCTGAAGGTGCTTTCCCCATAGAAACCTCGTGGACAAAACTATTTACCTCTTTCCTAATTTGGTTAACTTTATGCCAGATTCGCTTTGGATAGATACCTCGATCGCAGGCCAGATCATTCAGTTTCCATAGTTCACCAATATCTATGTCAAGACGTTCTTTCAACATTGACTCTATAATAGTCCTCAATAACGCTACTGAAGATGTGTGAAATCCGTATAAATAGCTAAGATAAGCCTCACGGCATATCTTGGTTACGCTTGGTGGAGGCTGTTTTTTGGTAAATAGCTCTCTAACTTTAGCAGCACGGCGAACTATATCGTTTAGTTTATCAACAAATTGGTATGCATAAAAGTCCTGATAAGCATATGTGATTCCTATATCATCAAAATTGGTGAGATACTCAGCAGCTATCCTATGTACGGCATCTTCAGGAATTATTAAAGCTTCCTTGGCGTCCAAAAAAAGCTCAAGAAAACGGGAGAATAAGAAACCCTCTGCTTGTTCAGTTTCCTCCTGAGATAGAATTCTTTTGTTATGTATATAGGAATCAAGAACCTCTTTTGATACTTGAACATTTCTATTGAATTTTGCACAATCATCAATTTTTTCACGTAAGATATCAGCTAAATCTAAGGATACAGTGACTTCTTGCATGATTGACGCTCCTTTATTTATTAGTTTCGAATTGAAAATGCGTTTTTCAATTTATGGCCCAAGTGGCGTATAACGGTATCGGCACAAACAAAGTTGCGAAGCAATTTTGACAGTAGTCGTTTGTGCCTTGTTTGCCGAAGTTGGTCAAATAAATCTGTTACTTTTCAAACTTAATATCAGTAACTTTCACCCTAACTTTTTTCGCCCATTCAGAAGGAGCGTTATCGGCCTTCACACCAAATTTCCTAATGTAGCCTGGTTTCAAGGGTTGAGCACGATCGCCAAAGGACCATTTCGACACTAGGACAGGGTAATAGGTTTTCTCAAAGATGGGATTTCCATTCTTATCAAGAAAATAGATCGTAATTTCTACCTCTGTTAACGTACGATCTCCAAGATTCTTTACTTCTCCAAATACTCCAAGTCCTCCTAACAGTGCTTTTGCGACTTCCAAATTTCTGATTTTAACGTTATCCACATAGGCTTGTTTTTCCTTGAAACTTTTTATCTTCTCATCAAGCTCCTTTATTTTTTCTGAAGCCTCTACAACTTCACTATCAAGTTCCAAAACTTCCTGATACTTCTCTTTTGCAGCATAGAGTTTTTTCTCTTTTTCAAGTTGCTTTGCCTGACTCATTGCTGCATCAACTTTCTTCTTTGTCTTCCAATCAAAAAAGACTTTCCAACCGTCTACTTCCTTAACCAATTCAAAAAATTGAGTTGTAGTTGTCATAGGGATATCTTTCCCTTTGTACTCTTCTGTTAACATTTTCTCAATCTCTTTTTTATCCTTCTTTTCTCCAAAAGCTGACATAAAAGCTGCCCCTAAAATATCTTTGAATATCACTCCAAAATCTGGAATAGTAACATCGACATTTGCTTTGGCTTGATTCCCATCTATTGTAACCTCTTTGATCTCGTACGAGACCTTGCTGGCAAGGACTTGTGCGAAAGGACTTTCCTCCTTTTGCTGATCTGATAAATATTCATGTAGGCTCTTTATAGCCTTATCTTTAGCAGAAATGTATTGATAGGCTTCCTCATGTCTGCCATGAAGAGAAGCATCAAGATACTTGGATAAAACGGCTTTGGGACTTGACCCAATTTTGCCGCACCCCACCACTAATAGAATCGTTAAGGTGCACAGAACTGGTATAAATTCAATATGCTTTTTCATTTCGTCCTCCTTTCAAATGGCCAGTTTCGGCTAACGCTTTCCGTATTTGCAAAGCCGACATAGGCGGTTTGGGTGAGCCCGATGGGCGAATCGCAAACACGCTATTAGCCGAAGTCAGGTATATATTCTTTCTGCCCATAGCGTTCTAACATATTTTGCAAAATCCCGTCGTTCTCTATCACGACCTTTACATAACTGCATAGCCTTTCATATTCATCTTTCAACTCAGGACAATATTCCCACACTTCACAACTATCAATCATCCTCTGTATTCTACTATCCAAAACACCCACTCCTGCCCATTCTTTGAGGATTCTTGGATTGAATAGTATCCAGGCAAAAAATCCTTCTCTATATTTTCTCTCTGGCGGTGAAAGAGTATCCCATATTCTATCAATGTAATCATGATCTATATACGCCATTTGCTTTTCTGCTTTATTAGGGCCGTTTATGCTTCTTATTTTTGAGATTTGATCTTTCAAGCAAGCTGAAAAAGGTTCATCCAAAGTCCACTTTTTCCCAAAGGCTTGATACCATTCATGTCTTATCTTCCTGTGGTTCCGCCCAAGTTTTTTGTAGGGTTCGTCTTTTTCTTTATGAAGATCGAAATAAGGTCTTCCGTAGGCAATCAAATCTATTGTTGCATGTACCCACGCACTTGGCATTTTATAAATCTCTCCCTTTCCCCTTCGTTAACCTGATTTCAGTTACCCGCCAGCACTATATCCGAAGTTCGGATATATATCCCTCTGGACGAATCCCAAGCTAACCAACCTTTATCTCTTTTCATCTCATTTTTAAGTTTTTCTAATTTTAACCCAGGCAATCTCACTTTTCAACTACATCCTTTTAAAAAATTCTATCTAAGTAAGCTTCTAAACCATTTCGTCCTCTAACATGTTCTTGGTCTTGCTTCAGGGGGCTGCGTCCCCCGCAGGACAGGTCGAAAACCTGGCAGAAGGTACAACACAAACACTTGAACACTTGAACCCTCGAATCCTATATTTTTCATAGGCGGGGTGAGGGCAAACCCTCATAAGGGTTTATCAGAGAAAGATTTCTTTGTCTCACATGGGTGCGGCTGTTGACACTCAGGATGAGTTTTGATACCCTTTTAAAAATCGCTCGGTTATCCTAATAATGAAATCAAAACTGATAAGGATATCCCTCACCGCTTTTTCTCTCCTCTTCTTCACCCTTCCCCTCACCTTTGGTCAGAGAGAGGAGGAGCTCAAGATCAAGCTCCCTCCTGCGGTGATCATTGGGGAGGAGAGGATGAAGATCATAGACGCCCGCGTCCCCCCCTTGCCTACAGTTATCACGCTGGAGGCCAAGGAGGAGCCCATGGTCGATCCCAGGGGGCTAAGCGAAGAGGTGGTGAGGGAAATAGAGAAGACCTCCCCAGTTGCCAAATCCCCTGGCTGTGCCTATTCCACCGACGTAACCGCCTCTTTCGCCAAGCTTTTCAAAGGGGTTGAGGCCTTATACAAGAGGGCCAAGTATCACTATCATAAGGGGGAGTACACTAAGGCCTGGGGGACTTTTGAAGAACTCCTGGAGAAGTATCCCCAAAGTCCCTATGTACCTTCGACCCTATACTGGATGGGGGAGATAAGGTGGCATCAAGGGAGAAAAAGAGAGGCCTTGACCCTTTATCAAAGGGTGATCCAGGAGTTTCCGGAGGGTGAGTTTACCGACTATGCCCTCTACTCGGCAGGCTGGATCTCCCTCAAGTTGGCTGATCCGACAAGTGCCCATGACCTTTTCTCGCGTTTGAGGCAAAGGCATCCCCGCAGTCCTGTTGCCCTCCTGGGGGTCTTCTGGGATGGGTATGCACTCATGAAGATAGGACGATGGGAGGAATCGGTATCCCTCTTTAACCAAATCATCAGCTCCAAGGCTCCTTCCTCTTTGATGGGGGAGGCCCTTTATCTGAAAGGGGTTTGCCTCTTCGTCCTCCAGAGATACGGGGAGGCCCTCTCAGCCACCACCAATTTCATTGATGGATACCCCTCCCATCCCCTGCTGGGAGGGGGGATGTATATAAAGGGGTGGTGCTCGGTCTACCTGCAGCAGTATACGGAGGCCCTTCAATCTTTTGATGCCTATCTTCAACACTTCAAGGGGGGGGAGTGGCAAGACCCGGTCATCTGGGGAAAGGTGAAGGCCTGGCTGGGGTTGGGGGAATTGGACCAGGCCTTGACAGTATACCAGGGTCTTACTGCCCGAGATCCCTGTTCCCTCTGGGGAGACAATGCCCTGAATGAGATTGCCCTCTATCATTTCCGTCACGGCGAGTACGCCAAGGCAACAAAGGCGTATCAGGATCTCTTACAGGAGTATCCTGAGAGCGAGATCAAGGATGTGGTCTATCTCAGGTTGGGAGAATCCTTTTATAGGTGCCAGCAGTACACAAAGGCGGCCCAAGTATGGGAGAGGTTGTTACAGGAATCCCCCTCCCACCCCCGCAGGAGTGAGGTCTCCTATTGGCTGGGAGAGACCTATCTGATGTTAGACGAGTACCCCAAGGGGCAAGAGTACCTGCTGAGGACCCACGGTGATCCCCATATATTCCCCCAGGCACTCTTGGCGTTGGGCTGGTATAATTTCGATAAGGGTAAGTGGGATGAGGCCTTGAAGATCTTTCAAGACCTCTTGAAGATGACCCCTTCTGGTCCTGTTGCCCAGCGGGCGATGCTCTTGATGGGAGAAACCCTCTTCAACCAGAAGAAGTACGGCAAGGCCACCCAGGTGTTCAAGAAATTATCGACTCAAGAGGGGGTCCCTCGACCCCTACGGGGGAGGGTGGTCTTCTACCAAGGGTTGACCCACTATAAGAAGGGGGAGTTCCCTTTGGCCGTCGATCGCTTTCTTTACCTGCTGAATCAATTTCCCCATCACCCCCTCTGCCCTGAGGCCCTCTTCTGGCTGGGCTGGTCCTATTTCCGGCAGAAGGAGTTTACCAGGGCCATAGAGGTCTTCTCTCGCTTGGTGAAAGAAGGACCAAGACATCACCTCGCCCCCAAGGCCCTGATGAAGATAGGTGATAGCTACTATAACCTCGAAAAACCCTTGAAGGCGGTGGTCTCCTATCTAAAAGTGATAAAGGATCACCCCAAGGCCCCAGAGGTCCCGGAGGCCGAGTGGGGGGTCATTTTGTCCTTTTATCGGGGGGGGAAGTATGATAACTTTAAGGAGTGGTCAGAGGCCTTTCTCCAGAGGCACCCTGTCCACCCAGTGGGGGTCAATGTCCTTCTTCTCTTGGGTGATTTTTATCGACATCGGGCAGATCGGGCTCAGGCCGCTAAGACGTACAGGAGGATCATCACCAACTATCCTACCCTCCCTCTGGCTGACGAAGCCAGACTGAGATGGGCTGAATTGCTTCTACAAATGGGTAGATCGATGGAAGCAGCAAAGGTACTGAAGGGGGTCTCAAGCAGGGGGGACAACCCCTATTACCCCCAGGCCATCTTCCAGCTCGGTGAGATCCACTTCCAAAAGGGAGAGTATAGAGAGGCCATCGCCTACTATGAGGAGCTGATGAGGATGGGGGGTGTGGGTGTGGCAGAGAGGGGCTGGCTCAGGGCAGTTATGGCCTACCAGGCCACGGGGCGCCCTGAGAAGGCCCTGCAGGTGTTGAGAGAGTTTGTCACCAGCTATCCCGGGGGGGATCTGGCAGGGGATGCATGGCTCAAGATGGGGGAGATATATTTGGGGGATGGTAAATATCAAGATGCCCTGGTTGCATACAAGAAGGCCTTGGGGTGTGAGAAGAGGCAGGTCAAGGCATTGGCCCAGCTTGGGATCGGAGAGTCCTATCTAAAATTAAAGGACAAGGGGACTGCCCTCACCGAATTGATGAGGGTGCATTATCTCTATCCGGAGCAGAAGGGGACAGCGGTGAGGGCCCTCTTACAGGCTGGAGAGATCTATGTAGAGCGGGAAGAGTGGGATGAGGCAGCCCAGGTATACCGGAAGGTACTGACCTTCTCCCCCCAGGGGGAAGAAGGGAAGAAGGCGCGCGAGATGTTGAAAAGGATAGATGAAAAGGGGAGAAGAAAAAAGAGAGAGGAAAAGGACTAGGAGGATGATATGTACGATCTATTCCTGAAAGGTGGAATCTTGATGTATCCTATTGCCCTTTGCTCCATCGTTGCCGTGGGGATATTTTTGGAGCGGATATGGGTTCTGCGCATAAGCAGGGTCATCCCACGAGATTTCTTGATAGAAGTGGAGGACTTGGTGATGAGGAGAAAACTCCCTGAGGCCGTCACCCTATGCAAGCGGGATAACTCCTCTATTGCCCATGTGATCAGGGTGGGGATAGAAAATTACGGCAAGAGGCGGGAGGTCATCAAGGAGAGGATAGAAGAAGTGGGCAGGAGGGAAGTGGCATCCCTGGAGAGGTACATAAATGTGATCGGCACCATAGCGGGAATTGCCCCCCTTCTGGGGCTGCTGGGGACCGTCTCAGGCATGATCAAGTCCTTTAACGTCATCTCACTACAGGGGGTTGCCAACCCCGCCTCGCTGGCAGGGGGGATATCTGAGGCCCTCGTCACCACCGCGGCAGGGTTGGTGGTGGCCATCCCCGCCTTCGTCATATATCGATACCTAATGAACAAAGCGGATTCCCTGATATTGGAGATGGAAGAAAATTCAATCAGGATGGTGGACCTCCTGAAGAAGGAGGATTAGAAAAAATGCAGTTTAGACAGCCTAGGAAAGATGATGCTCGGATTGAGATCACCCCCTTGGTGGATGTGGTCTTTCTGCTTTTGATCTTTTTTATGCTAGCCAGCACCTTCATAGTGACCCCTGGGATCAAGGTCAACCTTCCCAAGGCCGAAGCGGAGAAGGTGACCCGTGAGAAGAAGGAAGTGAGGGTGGTCATCACCAAGGACAACAGGGTCTTCTTGGAGAGGAGGCTGGTCACCTTACAGGAGTTGGAGCAGAGGTTGAAAGGGGTAGCTCAGAAGAACCCCCAGACCCTGATTATCATCCAGGCCGATGCCAAGGCCCTCCATGGGAAAGTAGTGGAAGTAATGGGTGCCGCCAAGACCTCGGGGTTGAATCGGCTTGCCATCGCCACCCAGCCGAAGGAGAAAAAGGGTGGAAGAAGATAGGACTTGGGGAGTGATGAGGAGGATCTCCCCCTTCATCCTCTTTTCCTTTTTCCTCCATCTGGTGGTGCTGTTGGCGGTGCCCAATCTCTTGAAGCCAACCAAGGTGTCCCTCATCCCGGTGACCATGATCAAGGCCGCAGACCTCTACCTGGAACCCGTGCAAAAGAATGTGGTAAGAGGAGGAGAGGAGATGGGTCTATGGGAGGATACCCCGGTGCAGAGGATCAGGGATGAGCTGGTGCTCAGGAGATTGTCGGAGATGGGTTTAAGCGAAGAGCGTAAACCACCCATTCCTAGAGTCAGCCTCTTTCCCGCCGAAAAATTGGATGAGCAAGAGAAGATGAGGATATTGAAGACCTCCCGCTTTTATCACGAATTGGAGGAGATAATGCAAAAGGAGGAGCGGCGGGGTGAGATCTACAATGCGCCCAGGCCCATGGCCAAAAACGTCAAGGGGGGGGCTCTCCCCCTGCCAGAGGATGTCGAGGCCAAGCGGATCATCGCCAGCCTGAAGGAAGTAGGAAGCAAGAGGGCAAAGAGGCCCCTCCCGCTGCCGGAGACCGTCAAGTTGGGGATAAAGGGGCCAGCGGCCAGCCGAAAGGTCATCTATATCCCTCCTCCTCCTAAGGTGAAGGTCTCGGTGGCGGCCGATGTATTGCTTAAGTTTTGGGTCATCCCTAATGGCACGGTGGGTAAGGTCATCCCCCTTGTCAAGGGGGGTGCCACAGTAGACCTAGCAGCCATAAAATACATCAAGAGGTATAGGTTCAACCCGCTACCTAAGGATGTCCCCCAGGTGGAGATGTGGGGGGTGATCTCTGTGAGGTCAGTGTTGAGATGAACCGTGCCTTCAGGACGCAAAAGAAGGGGCTCCTTATCTTTTTAATAGGACTCATCTTGATGGTGTGGTATTTTGCCCTCTTCGGGGAAAAGGGGGTGGTCAAGATTATCCAGTTACGGCAGGAACGAGACAGGATCCTCAGCGATGTGAGCCAGATGCGAGAGGAGAATAAAAGGTTTAAAGAGGAGATCAGACGCCTGCGGGAGGACCCCCGATACCTGGAGTCGGTAGCCAGGAGGGATCTGGGTCTGATCAAGGAGAACGAGATCCTCTTCATCTTCGAGGACGAAGGGGTTGAAAAGGAGAGGGCGGGGGATTAATTTTTTTGGGATCTTCTCCCATTCAATTGGTGGAATTGAGAGTATTCAAGGGGTCAACCTTCAAACAGGGTTCAAGGATTCCAGGATCCTAGGGTTCTAGTGTATTTCACTCGACCACTGGCCCCCTGGAACCCTGTATCTATTGGCCCCTAGGCCCCTGGAACCCTATGAGACGAGCGAGTATGAAGTACGAAGGGACCATATATCGTCCTCCTAGCGAGGCAGACAGCCTAATCCTCCAGATTACGGTGGGTTGCTCACACAATAAATGCGCCTTTTGTCCTTCTTATAAGGACAAAAAGTTTAGGATAAAGACATCTCAGGAGATCAAGGAAGACATTGACGAGGCCGCCCAGTTCGGCTGGGCCATAGAAAAGGTCTTCCTGGCCGACGGTGACGCCCTTATCGTCCCCCAACCGAGGTTGATGGAGGTTATGGACTACCTCAATCGGAAACTACCACACCTGAGGAGGGTGGGGGTCTATGCCAATGCCAAGGGGGTCCTGAAGAAAACAGAGGAGAACCTCCGGGAATTGAGGGAAGCGGGGCTCGAGATCATCTACATGGGGGTAGAATCAGGGGATCAGGTGGTCCTGGATAGGATGAGGAAGGGAACCACCTATGAAAAGTTGGTGCAGGCGGGAAGGATGGTGAAGGATGCGGGGATAAAGCTCTCTGTGACGGTCTTGTTGGGGATTGGGGGGAGGGAGAGGAGTAAGGAGCATGCCATCGCCACCGGCCGGATCCTTACGGAGATGGACCCTGACTATGTGGGGGCCTTATCCTTGATCATCGTCCCCGGGACCCCCATCTATGAAGAGATAGAGAGGGGGGAGTTCGTCCTCCCGACCCCCTTCGAATTGATCGAAGAGTTAGGGATAATGATCGCCTATACCGAGATGCATGGGCTCTTCTTCTCCAACCATGCCTCCAATTACCTTCCCATCAAGGCCAGGATGCCCAAGGACAAGGATGCCACCCTCAAACTCATCCATGAGGTGTTGGCCAAAAGGGACCCCAACCTCCTGCGTCCTGATTACTTCCGGGCCCTTTAGCGAGAGGAGATGGGTTGAGCTGGCGAGACGGTTACGTAGAGTTCGAGCTGAGGGTCCGCTATGCAGAGACCGATCGCATGGGGGTGGTCTACTACGCCAATTACCTGGTCTGGTTCGAGATGGGCAGATCCGAGTATTGCCGCCAGAGGGGTTTCAATTACCTTGAACTGGAGGAGCTAGGCTACCGCCTAGTGGTGGCCGAGGCCCACTGCAAGTATCGGCAGCCCGCTAGGTACGATGAGTTGATCACGGTGAGGACCTCTTTAGGTGTCCTTCAGAGGCGCTCGGTAGTCTTCAGATATCTGGTGTTGAGAAAGAAGACATGGCAGACCTTGGTGGAGGGGGAGACCAAACACCTCTGCGTAGATACCGAAGGGAGGTCTAGAACCATCCCCGAGCCCTACTTCACCTATCTCTCTCAAGACCTTCCACCTTAAAACCCATATGAGCAGATTCATTCTCATCCTCCCCCTCTTCCTGTTGCTGGCTTGTGGATCGAGGGGGGCTCTGCCTGGAAAGGGGATAAGGGTAGGGCTCGATGGGAGCATATCCACGTTAGACCCCCGTTTTGCGGTAGGGGCGAGGGCCTCGCGTATAGCTCCCCTCCTCTACAGTTCGCTGCTGCAGTTGGATGATAAGGGGCGATTGGTCCCCGACCTGGCCTGTTCGTGGTCCCAACTGGATGAGGTCACCTATCTCCTCCGGCTGCACAAGGGGGTGCAATTTCATGATGGCAGGGAGGTCACGGCCGAGGATGTGCGATCCACCTTTTCTTTCATCATGGATCCACAAAACGGCTCCCCCAAAAGGGGTTCCTATGGATCTGTGAGGCATATCGAGGTCATCGGAAGATATACCTTGAAATTCATCTTAAAGGATACCTACGTCTCCTTCCCCTATGCCCTGACGGTGGGGATCGTCCCCCAGGGGAGCCCCTTTCGGTGCAAATCCCCACCCGTTGGATCGGGTCCCTTTTCCCTTCAGGTCTGGAGACCAGGGGAGGAGATCGTGCTGGTTGCAAAACCCAACTACTTCAGGGGGAGACCGAGGATCGACTGGGTTCAGTTCCGGATCCTGGCCAACACCACCACTCGTTTGATGGAGATGAAAAAGGGAGGGGTGGATCTGTTGCAAAATTGTGTGCCCGCCTATGCGGTAAAATTTATGCGAAGGATCCCGGGCGTACGGGTCATCAAGGAGGGGGGGATTACCTATCAATATCTGGGCTACAACTTGATTGACCCCATCTTGAGGCACAAGGAGGTACGTCAGGCCATCTCCCATGCCATCGACAGAGACGCCATCATCACCCATACCCTCAAGGGCCTGGCAATGAAGGCCGATGGGGTAGTACTGTCCCCCTTACATTGGGCCTACGAGGGGGATGTAAGGAGGTATAACTACGACCCTCAGCAGGCAAAGAAGCTCTTGGATGCGGCTGGCTTTCTTGATCCCGACGGGGACGGCCCCCGGATGCGGTTTTCCCTTTCCTTTAAGACATCCACCGATATGGAGTCCAAGGAGATCGCCCAGATCATAAAGGGGTATCTGAAGAGGGTGGGAGTCGGTCTGGATGTGCGCAGCTTTGAATGGGGGACCTTCTTCGATGATATCAAAAAGGGCAACTTCCAGGTATACTCCCTGCGCTGGATAGGGGTGGTGGACCCGGATATATTCTATTACCTCTTTCACTCCAGTAGCCTCCCCCCCAATGGTGCCAATCGTGGCCAATACTGCAATCCAGAGGTGGATAGGCTGCTGGAAGTCTCGAGGCGCACCGTCGATAAAGGGCGGCGCAAAAGGCTGTACAGCCGCATCCAGAAGATCCTGGCAGAGGATACAGTATATACCAGCCTCTGGTACAGGGACAACCTGGTGGTCATCAGGAAGGGGTTTAGGGGGTTCCAGGTCTATGCTGGTGGGGAATATACCTCCTTAAAAGACCTCTGTATAGAGAGGTGATGAAGTTGCGTCGTTTCTTTGTCTTTCAGGTGATAGTCCTCCTTTCCCTTGCCATCAGCGGCTGCTTCCCGCACGAGGGCAGAGGCATATGGGTGGTGAGGTATCGGCTGACCTCCCCCACAGTGCTAAATGAGATCGTGGAGGACGCCAGACGGGGGAGGTTCAATCTCCTTTTTGTGCAGGTCCACGGCCGAGGGGATGCCTACTATCGCTCCCAGATTGATCCATGGGCCGAGGTCCTGGCAGATACACCCTGCAAATACGATCCCCTGAGCTATATCCTGCAGCGGGGGCATGCCGCAGGGTTGCAGATACACGCCTGGCTCAACTGCTTTTATGTATGGCCTTATCCTCCCCCTTACCCCCTTTCCCTAGAGCACGTGGTTAACCGCCATCCAGAGTGGTTGATCGTGGACGAGGAGGGGCGCAACCTCGCCCAATACGATCCATATGAAAGGGCCAAGGAGCCCAGCGAGGGTATATACCTTGATCCCGCTAACACCCAGGTCCGGGATTATTTCCTGCAGGTATGCAAAGAGGTGGTCAAGGGATATGATGTGGATGGGGTACACCTCGACTTCATCCGCTATCCAGGACCCCACTGGGGTTTTAACAAGGAGGCTGTGGAGGCGTTTGTCCGGCGCTGGGGGGTGGACCCCCGGCTGCTTTCCTCCTGGGTGAAAAACCCCTTGCCCGAGAGGTTTATTCAAGGAAGGCTCCCCCTGCACCTGCGCTGGCACTACTATTATTACTCCCTTTGGGCGGAGACAAGAAGCCACTATATTACCGAGCTCGTGAGGGATATCCACAGGGAGGTGAAGGCCATCAGGCCTCAGGTCATCCTCTCTGCGGCGGTGCTCCCTGACCCCCAGGTGGCCTATTATCTCAAAGGGCAGGACTGGCCCACCTGGCTCGCCCAGGGATATATGGATTTGGTCGTTCCCATGGCCTACCACGGGGATCAAACGCGGGTGGTGGCCCAGATGGCCGAGGCCAAGAGGAGGGAGAAGGCGGGGATGGTATTCGCCGGGCTGGGGGCCTGGATCAAGACCCCTGCCCAGATCCAGCAGGAGGTGGAGGGGCTCAAAGGGATAGGGATCAACGGTTTTTCCTATTTCTCCTATCAAGGGATGAGGGAACAGGATGAGGGGTATATCTGCCAAGTAAGGACCTCCCTGCACCATCGCCACGCCTCCCTCCCCCGTGTAAAGGGGAGGGGATCCAAGGACGCCAACCCGCCCCCTCCACTTTTTGATGCTGATGGTGCCGAGATCTTTTGGCGTTCCCTAAAAAAGCAGTTCTTCTCTTTTGAGGACTATCAGGCCCTGCTGAGACGATTGGGGATGGAGGAGGATGGCTTTTGTGAGAGGCTGAGGGAAGAGGTGGCCCTCTATGAGGTCATGACGCAAGAGCTCTATCATAAGGCCCAACCCTGCCCGGACGAAGAGGTCCTCTTGCCACCCAGCGTTGACCTCCAGGTGATCTTTCGCTATGTCCATCCCAAGGATGGACCCAAGACGCGGGAAGAGGCCTATATGGTCATCCAGGAGGCCTACCGAAGGGTTATGGAAGGGGAGGAATTCTCCCAGGTGGCCAGGGAATGTTCACAAGGGATCACAGCGGGATTGGGGGGGGTCCAGGATAGGGTCTATCTCCAGGATGGTTGGGATCTTGCCGAGATCATCTCTTCCTTCCAGGAGGGGGAGATCACCCCGGTGATAGAGGTACCCCATGGCTATCTCATCTATAAGGTCTTGGGATTTCACCCTCCGGAAAGAAGGGTTTATGGTGAACTCCCTTGGTGTCTCAAGAGGGTGGTCTTTCAGGAGAGGCTCGCCCAGATGTTGGAGGGAGAGGATTGAGGGGGTTTTGCCTGAGGAGGTTGTCCGTCTTAGTCCCCACCGTCATGGGGGCCATTACCCTCGTCTTTTTCTTCCTCCACATGATTCCGGGAGACCCAGTGGAGGTGATGTTGGGTGAGACGGCCCAGCAGGCGGATAAGGAAACCCTCCGGGAGGAGTTGGGGCTAAACCTCCCCTTGCACATCCAATATGGCCGGTTCATCAAGGGGGTCTTGCAGGGCGATCTGGGGGACTCCTATTTTTATCGTCGGCCGGTGACACAGGTGATTGCCGAGAGGGTCCCAGCCACCTTCGAACTGGCCCTAGCCGCCTTCCTAGTAGCGGGCCTGATCGCCATCCCCCTGGGGATCGTCTCCGCCTTGCGGGAAGGCACCGCTTTGGATAACGCCGCCGTTTTCTTTTCCTTGTTGGGGGTCTCTATGCCCAATTTCTGGCTGGGGCCATTGCTCATTATTCTGTTTTCCCTCGAGCTCGGTTGGTTCCCGGTCTCGGGCAGAGGGGGGGTGGGGAGCCTAGTGTTGCCTGCCATTACCCTGGGGACCGCCCTGGCGGCCATCCTCTCCCGCATGACCCGCTCCAGCCTCTTGGAACGATTGGGAGAGGATTATCTCACCGTGGCCAGGGCCAAGGGGTTGCCCGAGTGGAAGGTGATCCTGAAGCATGCCCTGCGCAATGCCCTGATCCCCATCATCACGGTGATGGGGTTGCAGTTCGGGGCCCTCCTTTCAGGGGCCATCATCACCGAGAACGTCTTCTCCTGGCCCGGGATAGGGACGCTGCTGATCAACGCCATTGAGGCAAGGGACTACCCCCTGGTCCAGGGCTGTGTCCTGTTTATCTCCTTCAGCTATGTGCTGGTCAACCTCCTGACCGACCTCATCTATGGATGGGTGGACCCCAGGATCAGACTTGGGGGTTGAAAAGGGCCTTGGTAAGGGATAGATTAAGATATGACAAGGGGTTGCTGTGGGTAAAAAAAAGAGGCGGATAGGGCATATCTCCTTTGACATGGATGGAACCTTGGTCGATCCCGAGTTCACCGATCTGGTCTGGCACCAGGGAATCCCAGAGCTCTACGCCCGGAGAAAAGGGCTGGATCTGTCCCAGGCCCAAGAGCTGGTCCTGCAGGAGTACCGTAAGGTGGGGGATGGGGCCCTGGAGTGGTACGATATCGGATACTGGTTCAAACATCTGGATCTACCAGGGGGATGGGAGGACCTGCTGAAGAGATACTCGCCTCAGGTGCAGGTATATCCAGAGGTCCATGAGGTGTTAACCCGGCTGCAGGAGAAGTACTCCCTGATCGTCCTCTCCAATGCCGCCCGTGAGTTCATCGAGGTGGAGATGAGGGAGGGTGCTCTGGCAGGTTACTTCGATAGGATCATCTCCGCCACCTCCGACTTCGGCCTGGTGAAGAAGAGCCATGAGTTTTACCGCCAGATATGCGGTGCCTTAGGGGTTTGCCCCCAAGAGTTGATCCATGTAGGGGACCATTGGGAGTTCGACTATCAGATCCCCAGGGGGATGGGGATAGTCGCCTTTTATCTCGACCGAAATGGTGAGAGGGGAGGTCCTGGGGTCATCAAAGACCTCAGAATTCTACAGGAGGTCTTGGATGGCAGACGAGGAGGTGGTCATGAAGATCGGGGTGCTGAGCGATAGCCACGGCCATATTTAAAAGATCCCCAGAAGGTGACCCAAAAAGCCATAGGCAGGAGAATTGGGAGAATTGGGGTCAACACTTTACTTTATACTTTTAGCATGCTAGAGTTACTATATGTCACGTCCACTTCGAATTGAATTTGAATGTGCTGTCTATCACGTGACCTCACGGGGGAATGCGCGGCAGATTATCTATGAAGATGATTCAGACCGCCATCGGTTTTTGGAGTTGTTGGGCCATGAGATCCACCAACAACGATGGGTTTGCTATGCCTATTGTTTAATGGACAATCACTACCATTTAGTTATCGAGACACCGGATGCTAATCTGAGCTGTGGAATGGCCCGACTTAATGCGGTGTATGCGCAGTGGTTTAATCGCCGCCACTTACGGGTGGGGCACCTGTTTCAGGGAAGATACAAGGCAATACTGGTAGAGAAAGAATCCTATCTTCTGGAATTATGCCGCTATGTGGTACTTAACCCTGTGCGGGCTGGCTTGGTAGAGCATGTGGATCAGTGGAAGTGGAGTAGCTATCTGGCCACAGCTTATGGAGGTAACCCTCCATCCTGGTTATCTACAGGCTGGATACTCAGCCAATTTGGGACAAATAAAGTCCAAGCTCAGCGTACCTATCGTAAATTTGTTGCTGAAGGTTCCGGTGAGCCATCTCCATGGGAAAAGTTAAGGGGGCAGATATATCTTGGAAAAGAGAAATTTTTAAAAGAGATGTCGCAGCGCATAAAAGGTATTCCGAGGGAGCAGGTCTCTGAGGAGGTTATGCGGCCTGATCGTCCTCGTATGGAACAGATCTGCACTGCGGTTGCCGATGCTGCAGGTGTACCACAAGAGACGGTACTTGACAGGCAGGATCGAAGGGATGTGTTTCAGGTGATGGTTTATCTTCTTCGGCGGGCATGCAATTTACCGATCAAAGAGGTAGCTGCATTGGGTAAGGTATCAGTTCCGCGCATTTCACAAATCCAACAGCGTATTGAAGATTCAGGTGGCTTGGGACATGCTTTTCAATGGGCCGAAAAGTTGGAAAAATATATAAAGTAAAGTGTTGACCCCAATATTACCTCTTGAAAGTTATGGAGCGAGGAACCTTATAGGATAATTTATTTTTAAATGGGAGGTATTGAGATGAGCAAAGTGACATATGTAATTTTAATTGCCGTGATGTGTTGTGTGAGTGTGGGTTTTGCGCAACAGCAATACAAAAAGGTCTATACGCCACAGGCCAAGGAGGTGCAGAGACTTGAACGAGTTATAGATCTTTCACAAAAACAGATGAACGACCTTCGTAAAAAGGTGGCAAATCTTGAGGAAAGAATAAGGAAACTAGAACAGCACATCGCCATTGGATCTGGTGGCAATATTACTATTACAGCTACGAATCTGAATATTCGTGCGTCTGGACGAACAGAGATTAGATCTGGCGCAACGATGGATATTAGATCATCCCTGCTTAAATTAAATGGTGGCGGAACGCCAGTTGCTCGGTTGGGTGATATAACATCAGGAGCAAGCACCGGTGGGTTCTCTGTAAATACCAGAATAATAGGAGTTGGTTCATCTACGGTCCTTGTTCCCTAATGAGACGGTTCTGATTACACCTCTCACTTAGATGAAATCCGCATCAAACGAGTGAAAAGCATCAATCCATTACGAAAAAAAACAGCCATGGGAAGAGGCTTAAGCATAATATGTCTTTCGCTTTTCCTTCTTCTCTTCCCAGCGGTGATTCATGCAGAAATTGTCGTCTTTGACAGTATCACAGCCTTAAAGAGACCAATAATGTTGAAGGCACTTGTCAAAGGGAGATTTTTCCCTGCAGGTGGCAAACTTGTCGATTTTTTTATAGACGGCAAACATATAGGAAAGACATTAAGTGGTTGGGATGGATATGCCTTTTTTAAATATATCCCGAAACGTTCTGGCTTAAAGACCGTGATGGTAAAATCAGGGGGTGAAAGTGCTGAAGGTTTGATACTTGTGACGAGGAAGAATGAAAAGGTTATCCTCCTGGAGATTGAGGGAGGTATCATGGAGTCCCTCTCTTCACGTGAGCCGAAGAAAGGTAGCAGGGAGGGCATAAAAAAGATTATGGTCAAATATAGAATTATTTATCTAACCACAAAGTTTGGGTTAAGTCGATCGAGGAAGTGGCTTGAAGAAGGGAATTTGCCTTTACCAGTTATCTTACAATGGACAGGAGCTGAACTTCTTGATGAATTAAGCAGACTGGGTATAAAAGTCATTGCAATTATTGGCTCTGCCCCTCTCATGGCTGAAGCTTCTGAACATATCAGGAAGCGGTACAGCTTTGATGATACTGAGGATGCAATTGTTGTGAAGGACTGGGAGGAACTATCCAAAAAATTGAGGGTTGAGTAGTACGAGGAGGAGGGAGGGGAAAAAGATCAGGCTGTGCAGTGACTGTTGTCCTGTTCCGCCCTGGGAATGGAGACGTATAAAAAGAAGATGTGTTATGCTTATCTTATAGGTAGGTGAATCAGTTAGATCTTGCAGAGAAGGAACTGCTAATAGCTTGATTTTAAAAACCAATGTCCTCTGATTTTCATAGAGAATTGGGAAGGGTTTATCATAAGTTAGGCAAATTATCACAAGCTATAAATGAATACAAAAATGCATTGAAATTGAAACCAGAAGATACGTACACCCTTCTGCTGCTAGCTAAGGTATACAGAGACAAAAAGGAATATAAAGGTGCATTAAAATGTTTAAAGCGTGCAAATGATTTGACTGGATCTGGTCATCCATCTGCTCTTTTTGAAATGGCTATGATCTACTCTGAGATGCAAGAATTTGGGAATGCATTAAATTTATTTAAAAGAATAGACAAACTATCCATTAATTATGAAGGACCTGATGAGGGTCTCACAATATACAAGAGAATATATGAGCCGAACAAAAAGGACCCTAGCTTTCTCCAAGGCTATGCTTACCTCTATTATTTAAGGCGTGATTATAAAAATACAATAAAATACTTCTTAAATTCTCTCAAAATTGATAAATCAGAATTTAGATGCAACTATGCACTTGGCATGTCTTTTTTTTATACTGGCGAATTCGGCAAGGCTACTGAGTATTTGGAAAAGGCAACAAAAGAAGAGCCCGATAATTATGATGTCTTAATGATGTTGGCAGACTTATATACGTTTTTTAATCCTAAATATCCTAATTATAACAAGGCCATATTAACATATCAGAAGGCAATACAAATAAAACCTGATAACGCAGAACTATATAATAAAATAGGTGAAGCATTTTGTTATAAAAAGGATTATAAAAAGGCAAAAAATTATGCCATGAAGGCAATTTCATTAAACAAGGAATGTGCAGAAGCCTTTAGAACATTAGGTGATATTTACAAAGGTGAAAGGAAATTTGAGGATGCCCTAAAGAGTTTTGAGAAGGCTGTAGGGCTTTATTCTAAACAAGGTGCATATGATCAGAGTATTGGTTGTGTACAGTATAGTATAGGGAAAGTTTATGAAGAACTGAGAAGGTATGACGAGGCACTCGTAAGATATAACAAGGCATATCAGAGGCTCGGTCTCCCTTCTATCGAAAACAAGATTGCAAGGATTTATTTAAATCAAGAAAAGTACCCTGAGGCAATTGCGATCTATGAGAAAATGGTTAAAGAAAACCCAAAGGATTCGGTTTTTCATTTTGGTTTGGCAGATGCTTACTTTAAAGATGGGCAGACGAGGGAGGCGATAAAAGAATACGAAAAAGTACTAGAACTAGAGCCGGGAACCTATCATGTTCATTACAATCTTGGCCTTGCATATATGAAACTCGGTAGTGAAACTGATGTTGAAAAGTCGCTCCTCCACTTCAAGAAATATATTGCACTAACAAAGGTAAAGGAATTCCAGCTAAAATTAAAGGAGCTGAGGAAGCAGGAAGGAAACATCGGGGCGCTGGCCTCGTTATTGTTGATGCGTTTTGATTATAACAAGGGAAGTGATCAATTTACCAAGGGTATTAAAGAGACTAAATATGAACATTATGAATATAAAGCAAGCCCTGATGTATTTGTGGCAGAGGGCACATTAGAAGCGCTTGCAAAGGACATCAAAAAAGTCAAGGCAGATGACTCCAACATACAAGAAGTAATTCATAAGTTGAATAAGGCAGTACTACTCCGTGCATATGGCATAAAAATACATAATCTGCGCTATCACCGTTTGAAAAAGGACTACAGCGGTGCGTCTGAAAGAGGATTTGCAAAGATCAAAGTTGCAGATAGTTACTTTTTAGAAGCACTAAAAAGAATACAACAACTAATGAACAGATATAAAAACTTTTTCTCTGAATATGAGATTGAACTACTATCTAATGATATTAATTACTACGCTACAAAAGAGCAAGAACCCCATGGAAATGATCCTTTAATGCCCCTCAATGGTATCTACACAACTCTCTAACGTCTTCTCCTCCCACTGGGTTATTGCAGTCTTGGACTATAACCAAATTGTAACCGTCAAAACCAAAAATTAGTCAACATAACCCAACGTATTCCAAGGAATATTATGAGGGGGATTAGCCCCTCTTTAGGGCCTCCTTCAGCCTCTCCTTCCAGGAAGAGAGGATAGTGTATTCTTCTGGGTGTTTTTTCTTCCACCTCTCCAGCATCCTCTTGGCCCAGCGGCTTTTTGAAGAAACTATGCCGAGGCCGATGATAAAGAAGGGGAACCCCGGCAGGATAGGGAGGAAAAATCCCGCTACTCCGATGAGGATAAAGACCCATCCCAAAAGGATGATAGTCCATCTCTTGATCTTGCGTCTCACACTGTACTTCCCTTATGCCCCAGGGAGATCTCCCTCTCAAACCGCAGGAGCCATTTCTTGATCTCTATCCCGCTGGAAAATCCCCCCAGCCCCCCGTCCTTTTGTATCACACGGTGACAGGGGATGATCAGAGGAACAGGATTTCTCCTGTTGGCACCCCCCACCGCCCTACACCCCCTGGGATTCCCCACCTGTCGGGCGATCTCCTGATAGGAGCGGGTCTCGCCAAAAGGTATCCTCTTTACCGCCTCCCAGACCTTCATGTCAAAAGGTGTCCCCTGGGGGTGCAGGGGAGAGGAGAAGCGGGTTAACCTACCCTCAAAGTAGGCTACAATCTCCTCGAAAACCCCTGCGTTGAACCTCTGGTCCGGAAGGGGATGTCCTAAACACAACCTGCTTGCCTCCTCCAGAAACTCCTCTTGTCTCAGACCGAACTTCACCAGGCAGACCCCTACCCTGTCAGAGGCCACCCAAATCCTCCCTATCGGGGAGGGAAACATGGAGTAATAGACCTCCTGCACCCTGTATGCCTCTTCAATAGGATTAAGAAATTATATCAGATAGAGGGAGTGGGGAAAAGGATTAAGGTTAAAAGGGATGAGCAAGGGAATCTCCAAAGGAAGATCAATACTACTCTTTTTTCAGGACCTTTGCCAGTTGTCTCTTTAGGTTTTCTAAACCCACGGTGAAGGTGACCTTTTGCAGGGTGTGGGAAAGAAGAAGAGCTTGACATGTCCATTTAGTTGGGCTATGTATTACTTGAGGCCGAGGTAGCTCAGTCGGTAGAGCAGGGGACTGAAAATCCCCGTGTCGGCGGTTCAATTCCGTCCCTCGGCACCACTTTTATGGGAAACCAACAACATAGTGAGGCCCTCGAAAGAAGGCCTTATTTTTCGCTTGGTTTCAACCAAATATTTCCGACAAAACCCGCCAAGAAGAAAAGGCCATCTGACCTGCTTAAAGAAAAAGGCATTCCCTTCTCCTTCTAGAAGGTTCCCTGAAGGCCAATACCTACTGAGAGAAATTAGAAGATATACCCTAAAAATCCTTCTTTGGCTGCTTTATGTTTGGTTCACAGGAGGTGTAGACTTACTTTAAAAGGACGAGGCTCAACCAGGGGAAATAGGTGATGATCGCTAAGCCAAACAAGAGGATGGCAATAAAAGGGAGTGAGGCTAGTATGATTCTCAACACCGGTTTTTCAAAACGTATGCTGGAGATGAAAAGGTTGATCCCTAATGGGGGAGTCGATGCGCCGATCTGCAGATTGGTAAGGAAGATGATTCCGAGGTGAACGGGGTGGACCCCATAGGCAAGGGCAATCGGACCGATGAGGGGTACGACGACGGTCAGCGCAGAGAATATGTCCATGATACAGCCCACGGCCAAGAGAAATAAGTTCAGCACTACCAAGAAAAAGAAGGGGCTGGTGATATGCGCCTTGAAAAAACCCAACATCCTTGTCGGGACTTCCGCATCGATTAGATAATTAGTCAGACCGAGGGCAGCGCCAAGAATGATCAAGATCGCACCCACCAAAACCATACTTTTTCGCATGATTTGTGGCAGTTCCCTCCATTTTATATCTCGGTAAATGACCACTTCGATCAGGAGGACATAGGCCACCGTGATGGCAGCAGCCTCACTGATAGCAAAGTAGCCACTGTAGATACCACCCAATACAATGAAGGGGAGGGGGATCTCCCAAATCGATTCCTTCAGTGCCTTGAAAACCTCTAACAGATTAAACCTAGTTCTGGGGACTTCGGCAAGGATGGCTTTCTGAACACTGAACCCGGAGAGCACAAGCACCAGAAGGACGCCAGGCAGGACACCTGCCAGAAAGAGTTGATCAACTCTCACCTTTGCCACAATGGCGTAGATGATGAGGGGAAGGCTCGGTGGAAAGAGAAGGCCCAATGTCCCTGAAGTGGTCAATAACCCAAGAGAGAACTTTTCTGGATATCTCCCTCGTAACATCGCAGGGAGGAGTATACCTCCCAAGGCGATGATCGTGAGACCTGTGGCGCCGGTTAGGGCAGTAAAGATGGCACAGGTGACCAGGGCGATGACCGAGAGCCCACCCGGCAACCAACCCAGGATCGCATCGGAAAGCCTGATCAACCTTTTGGACGCCCCGCTCTCTGAAAGGAGATATCCGGCAAAGGTAAAAAGGGGGATGGCGACAAGAATGGGAGTAGTGGCCATCCTATACATCTCGATGATCATGGCTGAGGAATCGATCTGACTGGAGAATAATAAAAGGAGGGCTAGAGCAGAGATAACGGCGAAGATGGGTGCTCCGAAGAGCATCAAGAGAAAGATGATGATCAAAAGAACGATCATGTATCTCCCTCAAGATCTGTGCCAATCTTTACGATCGCAGAAAGGTTCTTAAAGGAATGGAGGCCAAATCGGAAGGCCATGAGTCCAAAGGTTATGGGAAGGATGATTTGAGGGATCCAGGCGGGAATCCCTAAAAAGGTGACGCTGCCCATTTGGGCCTCGTTTTTGATGAATTTCAGAGCGGCAAAGGTCAATAGCCCACAGATAAAAAAGGAAAACAATTGATTTATAACCTCGATGAAGCCCTTCCCCCCCAACGGCATCCATTGAGAAACCACATATATGTTGATGTGTTTCCCCTCTCTCGCGGCAATTGCAGCACCGATAAAACCAACCCAGAGGACAAGGTTCCTTACCAGTGGGTCTCCCCAGGAGAGACCGGTGGCAAAAACATTCCGGAGGACGATCTGCAAAAAGGCGATGAAGATCATAAGGCTTAACAGGATGGCGATGAGGGTCTGTTCCACTCGGTCGATGATTTCATCCGCTCGCTTCCATCGATCCATTATTTTACTCCCCTTTGATAGTTTTCTAGGTGAAAGGATACCTCATCCAAGACCTTTTTGGAGAAGGTTTGACTCCCCAGATGGTCCATCGCTTTATCCGACAGCCTCCTGAATTCATCGACTTGGTCCTGTGGGGGTGTAACGATCTTCACCCCGTGTTTCATCATCACCTTTATGGCCTCTCGATTTTCGTTTCTGGTTACGGCCTTCAACTGGCCCAGATAGCGTTGAAAGGTCTCGATGAGGATATTCTGAAAGGGTTGGGGCAACCGTTTAAAAACATCCTTTCTTACAACGATCCCACCTGCTATATACGCCAAAGGGACATCGGTTATATATTTTACTTTGGTGAACCACTGCAGGGAGATGGCTCCTGTCGGTGGTACATAGACTACGTCCACCAGCCCGGTTTGAAGGCCCACCAGGACATCGGGGACAGAGAGAGGGATGGCTGCAACTCCAGCCTCATCGAAGATGGCTTTGGCCATCGGCGATTCCTGCCAGATCCAAACCTTCACCTTTTTAAGGTCGCTTACACTGGAAATAGGGGTGTTAGACATCAGGTAGATAAAACCTGCTTCTGACCACCCCAAGAGGATATATCCATTATCCTCAAAGCCCTTCTTGAAGAAAGAATCCATTTTTGTCAAAACGTAATCGACCTCTCCATAGTTTTGGAAGAGGAAGGGGATTTGAAATACGTCAATCTCCTTAAATAGCACGGAGAGTCCTCCTGTAGTGAGGCCTGCACCTTGAATTTGACCAATCTGCATCTTTCGCAACATGTCCTTCTCATCCCCTAAGACACCGCCAGGATAGATTTTAAACCGGACTTTATTTTCGGTCTTTCTCATCACCTCGGTATTCAATTTATTTAATGTCTTCATCCAAGAGCTCCCCTCTGGGGCCAAGGTGGCAATTTTGATCATAAAACTCTTCTCCGCACCATTGACTGGTTGGATGAAGAAGATGGTAACCAATATGCTGAACCCTATAATCTTGAGGGCGTCACGTCTGTTCATCCTTTTCTCCTATTCAAAATACTCATCCATGCGGTTCAACAGCTCTTTTGCCTTGTTTTTGGCCACGGTATTGAGCAGGGTCAATTCAGGTGAGATATCGGCAGGTGTTTCTAAAACCTTTTCAAGGTTGGATATGAAGAGATCCTTGTCAAAAACCCGCCGGGCGTAATGGTTTGCATAGTAAATGTAGGCCATCAAAAACTTTCCTTGGCCCAGGTTCAGGGCCTTCAAAAAATGGTGTTGGGCCTTCTTTAGATCTCCGCCGGCCATTTTAGGCCTGGAGGTGAACCATATCCCCATGAAGAGGTGAGCGCCGCCGTAGTAGTATCCCTCGTCTAGCTCCAAAACCCTCCGCATCATCAGCTCAACCCTGGGGAGTTCAGCCAAGGCCTCCATTGAGTCCAAATTCAGGCTGATCCAATTTCCCCAGCAGGCAGCAGCCCAGAAGATATAGGGGACATCTTCTTTCCCGAGATCCTTCAGGGCCTCCTTGAAATCATCAAAAGATCTCTGTATAGGCTCTTTGAACCCCCTTTTTTCTAAGGACCTTAAGGCATACTCCTTTGCCCTTCCATAGAGTAGCTTTGCATATTCCTTATCCTGATTCTCTACAAAGGCCGAGGCAAAGGAGGAATAGCTCTGGGCAGCGCTAATTAATAACTGCTCATTATCCGGCCATGCTTCAATCATGCCATCTATCAACATCAGATAGGCAGGCATTCCTTCCCGGATAATTCTCAGGTCAGATTGTTTATAGGAAGATCTTGCTACCTCTTCTAACAACAACCCCACAGAGCAGACCGTCACCTTTTTGCTTGGAAGACAGGCAGATTGAAGGGGAATGAGAAGTGAAAAAAGGACAATCCACATCCAATTCAGGGAGGACCTCATTTTCCCTCCTATGACACCATAAATGAGCTTGTAGTACTTTAACCAAGCTTTATATTTCACTAAACCGAGAGTATGTCAACCCTTTTAAACAACACATTGTCAATGAAAAAGGGAGGATTCCCCCCTTGAGGTATTCAGGAGAGGGGGTAAGGGGAGATTCCCTAGGGGATTCTAGCCTCAATGCGCGACCCCAACTCTTTAACGGGATAGACAATCCCACGCCAATCGGTGAACTGATAACGCCCTGTTTTTGGAAGAGGTTGCAATCTGCCCCCGGGATGTGGTAGTTTTTGTGCTGAAGCCCTTAGGGACCATGGTTGGTTGAGGTGCCCAGATAATGACATCACTTTCGATTCTCTTTAAAGAGACGAGGCCGCAATTCCTGATCCTCACCCCGGTCTGTTACCTCGTGGGGTTTGGGACCGCCTCTCATGCACTTGGCGGCTTTGGAAGGGTCTCTGTTGGCTATGCGATTATTGCCTTCATAGGAGCTTTCTTTTCACATGTAGCTGTAAACGTCCTCAACGACTACTTTGATTACCAAAGCGGCCTCGACCTGAGGACTCGACCCACTCCCTTCAGCGGTGGCAGCGGTATACTCCCCCAAGGCCTCATGAGTCCACGGGGTGTCCTTTCCATGGGAATCGTCTCCCTTTTTATCGTTGCAGCCATAGGCATCTACTTTCTTACGGTGAGAGGGTGGGGTCTCCTGCCCATAGGGCTCCTCGGCGTACTGGTCATTATCCTCTACACCCCCCTTGTGACGAAAACCCCTGCGCTCTGCCTCCTCGCACCCGGGCTCGGTTTTGGTCCCCTCATGGTGATGGGCAGTCACTATGTGCTTACGGGACGATATGACTGGCTCGCCTTCTGGGCTTCACTCGTGCCCTTACTCCTGGTGAGCAACCTGCTGCTGATAAACCAATTTCCCGATGCCGAGGCCGACAGTTCCATAGGAAGACGTCACCTCCCCATTGTTATCGGCAAAAAATCAAGCGCGTATGTCTATGCTGCCCTCTCCCTTTCAGCCTTCTGCTGGGTCGTAGTAACGACACTCATTGGTATCTTACCACCGGGAGCACTTGTCGCCCTGTTGCCCCTCCCTCTGGCACTAATGACTGTTCGAGGCGTAATACGCAGCGCCGAAGATACACCTGCCCTTATTCCACTTTTGGCTAAGAACGTGATCTATACCCTCGCTACTCCCTTGCTTCTTGGGGTAGGATTACTGGTTGCATAACTGAAAATAGATGTTGCTATCTCAGGAAATATAAAAGTAGAAAAGAAACGTACCAGACAGAGTACACACCATGGGGGATATTTTGAGTAAAGGAAAAGTTAGTATCCTCTCCAAGTCATCTTTATCAATCAAGTTAATTGCTTAAAGCCTTTTTTGTTTGCTATTATATGAGTAAAAACTTCCTTCTCAATCGATGAGAAGGCTGCTTTCAGAAACAATGTAAGAGGGGATGGGTTCACCTATGACCAAGGAAGGGATTTATCAAGAGATCTTAGAACATGTTCAAGGAAAAGTTACCCCCCTAAAGGGAAATGAGATTGTCATAGGCATTCCCTTCGTTGGAACCTCTGATCAGATGGAGACTTTGCCAAAGGTAATAGAGGTTGCTAACGAGGGCATAAAGGAATTTTACCCTGGGAAGAAAATAGCCTTTGTCTTGGCAGGTTCTTACGAAGGAAAAAGAATTGTAAAAAAAATAAAGGGAATCCTCAAGGAGCAAAACATAAAAGGCTTCTGTTTTACCTTAGATAAAGAGGCAGATGGAAAAGGTTGGGCATTCAGGGTTTTGATGGAGGTTAGTGAATTTTTAGATTCAGATTTGATTTTATTAGAGTCGGATTTTTTGAGAAAAGGAAAACAGGGCATACAACCCACCTGGATATACTCAATTTACAGACCAATTGAATTAGGCAATGACTTTGTTCTCCCTGTGTTCAATAGGCCTCCAGAGGGGAAACGAGTAACTGACCATTTAGTTGTCCCACTCTTAGTGTCTCTTTACGGTTACAGATTAAAGGAACCTATAGGAGGAGTTTATGGAATAAGCAGGAAGGTCTTTGACAAATTCTTAAAAGATAAGAAACTGTTTGCCCAAACAGATGTAGGAAATTATGGAATAGATATTTTCTTGACCATCACAGCAATAGTAAATGATTTGAAGATTTGCCAGGCAAATTTGGGGACAAGACTTAAGCCACCCTCTCCAGGGGAATTCCCAATAAGATTGAGACAGGTATTAAACATCATGTTTGATCAGATTGAATACAGCTCGAGTTGGTGGTTAAAGGAAGGTAAAGTGTTAAAGACTGAGCCACCCTTTTATGGAGACTTGCCTTCCCTAGAACCTCCCAAAATGAAATTAAACGTTTCTTATGAAATTGAAAGATTTAAAATAGATTTTCAAAGATACAAAGACTATTTATACAAAAAGCTCTGTCATCCTTCCCTTTACCAGAAATTGCTCGGCTTATCAAACAAAGATGAGGAAACATTTTATTTTTCTTCTTCTGTTTGGGCAGAGTGCGTCTATATTTTAATTTTGGCCTATTTTTTTCAGAGAGAGATACCCAAGGTGGACATATTAGATACATTAGTTATCCTTGATAGAGCTAGACTGGCAACATTTTTTAAGGAAGTCCAAAACTTAGAAGGGGATGCAAAGAGGTTAGAATCTGACAGATTAAGAGAAGCCCAGATAAAGGATTTCACAAGGTTAAGAGAATCATTTGAGGAACACTGGAGAGAAAAAAAGTTAATATATGTGGCACCAGTAGAGAGGGTCTTATTGGAGTTTTTACCAGGTGTCCCTTTAAATCTGCCTAAAGAAGTTAAAGATAGTAAAGGAAGAGTTATTAGAGTCTTTGAGGTTTATGAAGACGTGATGCAAGAACTTCAAAGAAAAGGTATTAAATTTCTCCCACAAGAAGAAAAAATTGAATTTATGCAAAGATGTATGGATGAGATCGATGAAAAACTGAGAGAGGTATTACAAGGGACTATATACTCTGTAAATGGAGTAAGAAAGTTAGTTGAATATATATTTAAATATCTTCCTTCCTCTAGGGGAAAATGTTTCTTCTTAAATCAAACGAAAATAATTGAATTTTTGGAAGAGAATATTCCCTATAACCTATTTGGGGTATTTGGCTATAAGGACTTAGACTCTGCGCTCAAGAAGTATGAGCCCAGAGATATCCTTATCTTAGCTTCCTCTCTCGAAGGGAAAGAATTTAATGAGAGATTTTGGGATTGGTTTAAAGATGCCCAACCTGATTGGTTCGGTTTCCAAGAAAAAGGATTTATTGTCCAGGATAACAAGAACTTCGCCCAGTGGGTGCACTCGCGAGGAGAACCATCGGATATTGAAACTCTTTGCGGGAAGATCCTAGTTACGCAGTACCCAAAAGCTGCAGGTTTGGAGTATCCTTATGTTCTTTATCTTTCTCTCATTGTAAAGTTGAATATAGAGATGGAGATGTCTTCTGAAGACTGGCAATTCTATTCTAAGGACAGAGATTTCTCTGAAAAGGTGATGAATTCTCTAAGAAGACATCGGTCAAGAGATGCTCTCTCTGCTCATGAAATTTTTGAAGCTAATGTTGATGAAGTTTCGATGGAAAGGATACGGAAATCAAAGGCCTTGAGTGGAATCTTAGATGGGCTCCTAGAGGTCTACCATGTCATTTACAGGTTAGATGGTGACTTTTTGTCCCTGGGATTTCCTTCTTGGGCAATATATCGCACCTGGGGAAGAAAAGGACTTCCTTCTAAAGGATTTTTAGGTGAAAAAACTAAGGTTGAACAACGTTGGTTTGTAAGAGAACTTATCCTAAAGTTAGCAGAGATTGAAGGATTAGGCGATAAGAACTATGTAGACAGAAAGCTTAGAGAAATGAGAGGTAATGGGATAGAAGATAAAAATATAGCTGTGGAATTGGGGTTACTTCCTCCTTTAAGATTTGACAAGGAGAATTTACCTCTGATTTTTAAAGCGCTGCAAGAATCAGCAGACAGAAATACTTTGATGAAAAAAATGAATCCATTGATAAAATCTTTTTCCAGGAAGCCTACATTAGATGATTTAACAAGAAAAGTTCCCAAAGAATTAAAACCTACAGAAGAGCAAATAGAAGAAGTCTATCGTCTTGCACATGAACTTAAAGGACTAGAGATTACCCATGTTAATTCTGCAAGATATGGTGGAGGAGTAGCAGAAATATTAGATTGGCTTGTGCCTGTGATGAATAGTGTGGGTATCAAAGCAAATTGGGTGGTCATAAGGCCTAAAAATTCCAGCGAGTTTTTCCGGGTTACAAAGACTTTCCATAACGCCTTACAGGGAATGGAAGCTACGCTTACAAAGGAGATGAAAGATATTTATTTAAGGGAATCTGCGTATATGTTTGAGAAGCTGTCAAGAGAGGGAAAAGTAAAGGGAGATATTTTGGTTTGCCATGACCCACAACCTCTCGCTGCCATTACTTATGCTGACAAGAAAAAAGTATGGAGGGCTCATACTGATTTATCATTTCCACAAAGAGCGTTTGTAGATTTTCTCTTACCATTTATTGCACAATGCGACGCATCTATATTCCATTTTGAAGATTTCATCTTAGAGGAGCTGAAAGGCAAAATGCCCACCTATTTAATTCCCGCAGGTATTAACTTCTTGACACCTAAAAATATTGAGTTGCCTCCTGAATTTTGTTCTTATGTTCTCAAAAGCTTCGGCATAAATAAGAATAAGCCTATTATCTTACAGATATCTCGTTTTGACCGCTTTAAGGACCCTAAAGGAGTGGTAGAGGCCTTTGAGAGTGCACGAAGTGAATTGTTAAAGGAAGGCTTGGACATGCAGCTTGTTTATGCAGGGAATATGGCAGTAGACGACCCTGAAGGATTAAAGATTTTGTCAGAACTTATAAATAATCTAGGCGCTAAAAAGAAGACTCTACATAAGAGAAAATTTATCCCTAACTCCGTGGTATGGACAGTGGGAGAAGCTCCTTCTATTTTCATAATAAATTTAGAGGCGACTCCCGTAATAGAGAATGCCTTAGTGGTAAACGCCTTGCAAAGAGGAGCTACTATTATCCTACAGAAATCTCTAAAAGAAGGTTTAGGTCTCACTATCTTGGAAGCAATGTGCAAGAGAAAACCTCTTATTGTAGGGAATATAGGAGGACCAGCCCATTTAATTAAGGAAGATGGCCTTTATGGGTATGGTGTAGGAGATAAAGATGAAAAAGGGAATGTAGTCTACACTTCGGAAGAGACAGCGGGTAAGATTTTAAAATGTTTCGAGGCACCTCAAGAGGCTTTGGAGATGTCAGAGAGGGCACAAAGGAATGCAGGGGTTAATTATTCAGCAATCCGCCATCTTTTAGATTACCTTAGACTTTTTCATGATATTATGAACCCCCCCAATTCTATAAGAGGCTCAAAGGGATTGGGCTGAAAGGAGAAATCAAATCCCTCCAGGGTCTTCAAGACACGGAGTTTGGCCTTCGCTACACAGCGATAAAGAAAAAGGGCCCGACAGGATGCTGATCGCGTTCGCCAGTTACAATGTCGATCCCAGACATATTGTGGATGCCCAAAGGACTGTCCGGGAAAAGGAAATGAAAAAACATGCATACTTAAACGAAATAACCAAGTCTTCCCCCATCTCCGCAATACTCAGCCCCGGATACCCTCTAAAGAAAGCGCGCCTTTTAAGTCAGCCTCTTTTTCTTCTCCAGCCCGCTGACTCGCATCCCTATCAATCGCACCCTTTTCACCAGGGCGATTCTGTTAAGGCATTTAAAGCCAGCTTGCCGGACTGTTCCCAAGGCGTCCGTTGGCTCGGCAAGGGTCATTGTCCGGGTGTGAGTCTTGAAGTCCGCGAAGCGCAACTTTACGGTAATGGTCCTGCACCGATAGCCCAGTGCCTTCATCCGCGTAACAACATCCTGTGTGAGTCTTGCAAGCACCCTGGCGAGGATTTGCCAGTCACCGACATCCTTTTGAAAGGTCGTTTCCCGGCTTATGGATTTAGGCTCCCGGTGGCTAACTACCGGGCTTTCATCAATACCTCTTGACGCCAGATAGAGGTAATTTCCGTGTGCTTGGCCAAATTGGGTAATGAGCGTATCGAGAGAAAGCGACGCAAGATCACCAATTGTTTTAACGCCCAGGCGGGCGAGATACTCTTCGGTTTTTGGCCCTACGCCCCAGATTTTTTTGACAGGCAATGGCCAAATACGACCTTCAATGCCACGTTCGGTAATTATTGTAAGACCATCGGGCTTGTCCAAGTCAGAAGCGATCTTTGCGAGAAGCTTATTCGGGGCGATGCCGATGGAACAGGTCAGACCTGTTTCAGACTTGATATGCTGTTTAATGGCCTTTGCGATTTTGTCGGGTGGTTGACCTATGTGAGACATATCGAGAAAGGCCTCATCCAGGCCCGCGTCCTGGACCATGGGTGAAAACCCCCTTAGAATTGTCTTTATTTTTTTCGATATATTGGCGTACGTCGGATAATCCACAGGGAGAAATATTGCCTCTGGACAGATCTTGTAAGCTGTACGCAAAGGCATACCTGAGTGTATGCCGAATTTACGGGCCTCATAGGAGGCAGTAGAAACCACACCCCTTTTCATGGGATCGCCGGTACCGCCGACGACCACTGCTTTGCCCTTAAGTTCGGGATGCCGCATCAGCTCAACAGCGGCAAAAAATGCGTCCATGTCTACATGAAAAATCCACTTCATCGCTGATCATTGTAGCACAGAAAGCACTGAAATTGGCCTCGCCCTTTGACCTCCAACCCGTTTAATGCTATGAAATCATGATTACCCATGCAGCAAGGATTTATGGCAACGATCCAAAAAGGATTAAAAAGCGAGAAGGAAATGGAACAAGCAGCTCGTGATGCAATAGAGGACCGTTTTTTTGGCGTTGTGGCGTGCGGCGAGGTTGAAAAGATAACAGAGGGTGAACATGAGCGATTTATCGTTTCGATGGACAAATTTCTAGACAAGATCAAAATGAAGCAAGTAAAGTAGGTACCGGGAACCTTAGGGATGAACAAGACACGCAGTAAATACACACGGACAGGTTTCAATCTCTTTCCTGTCTTGACCCTGGCCGCGGGTCATGGAACCGTGGATCTATACGGCTCCTTTCTCGCCCCGCTTCTCCCCCTCTTTGCGGATCGCTTTAGCTTAAGCCTCGCATTGGTGGGCACCCTAGTTTCCATCCTCACCGTGGCAGATGGCATCTCT